>CAZBLX010000001.1:0-27730 GCA_964492865.1 uncultured Planctomycetia bacterium
CCTCTCTTGCTTTTGTGCGAGGTCGCATTTTAAATTATAATTGAGAAAATACATCCGCCATCTCTATAGCTGCTCTTGCCGCCTCCCTTCCTTTATTACCTTCTTTAGTTCCGGCTCTCTCTATTGCTTGCTCTATTGTATCTGCGGTAATTATTCCATAAATTATAGGAATTTTATAATTTAAAGAAAGATTAGCAATCCCTTTAGTAACTTCAGAGGCAAGAAAATCAAAATGAGGCGTATCTCCTCTTATTAAAACTCCTAAGGCAATCAAGGCATCATATTTTTTTGAAGCTAACTTAACTAACCCTTGAGGAATTTCAAAAGCACCCGGAACCCATACTACTTCGATATTTTTACCTTCTACTCCCAATTTTTTAAGCTCATCAAGACAACCTTCCAGAAGTTTTAAACTTACAAATTCATTAAATCTTGATATTACAATACCAATTCTTTTTCCTTTTGCCTGATAATTTCCTTTTATCTCTTTCATCTCCGCCTCCTTTTTGGGCTAAACACAAAGCTAAAAACTGAGCCTTTGCTTTATTTACTGTCTCTTTATATTCTTTTTCAGGATTTGAATCAAATACAATTCCTGCTCCTGCCTGAACATAAGCATAATTATTTTTAAAAATAATTGTGCGGATTATTATACAGGTATCCAAAGAATCTGTAAATGAAAAATAACCCACACATCCAGCATAAATCCCTCTTTTCTGAAGCTCTAACTCATTGATTATCTGCATCGCTCTCACTTTTGGAGCACCAGAGACAGTTCCAGCAGGAAAACAGGCTCGTAAAGCATCAAACATATCATATTTTTTATCTAAAATTGCCCGAACTTCACTAACAATATGCATAACATGGGAGAATTTTTCTATTTTCATAAATATAGGAACTTTTACTGTTCCTTTTTTAGCAACTTTCCCCAGATCATTACGCGCTAAATCCACAAGCATTAAGTGTTCTGCTCTCTCTTTGGAATCCTTTAAAAGCTCTTCTTCTAAGTATTTATCCTCTTCTTCGTTCTTGCCGCGAGGTCTTGTTCCTGCAATAGGTCGGGTTATCAAAACTTTATTTTCACATCTTAAAAGCATCTCAGGAGAAGCTCCAACAATTTTCAAATCCTTAAAATCTAAGTAATACATATAAGGTGAAGGATTCAACAATCTTAAATATCGGTAAACTAAAAGAGGATCTTTTTTAAAAGAAGTCCTAAAACGTTGAGAAAAAACTACCTGAATAATCTCACCATCTTTTATATATTCCTTTGCTTTCTCTACCTCTTTTAAAAATTCTCTCTTTTTAAAATTGGAAGAAAATTTTAAAGATGCTTTTTCCTCTAAATCCAAAGGTTTTAAAGGAGAAGGTTGTAAAATAATTTTAAAAATTCTCTCTAAAAGATTTTTTTCTTTCTGATATAAAGAAGCTTCAAATTTTTCAAGAGGTGAAAAAGAAAGTATCTCTATTTCTTTTTTAAGATGGTCAAAAATTATTAAAAATTTGGGAAGAATAAAATAAAGGTCAGCTGTATCAATATCATCAGGCAAACCCTCTCCTACAGGCTCTATAAATCTTACAAAATCATAACCAATATATCCTACAAATCCTCCAAAAAACCTTAAGTTTTTTTTAGGCCATACCTTAAATCTCCTAAATAATTTTTTAAGTTCTTCTAAAGGATCAGAAGAATTAACAGTAAAGACTTTTTCTTTTTTTTCTTCTTTTATATAAATCTCTTTTTCTTTACTTTTAAAAATAACCAGAGGCTTGAACCCCAAGAAAGAATAACGAGAAATTTTTTCTTCTCCCTCCACAGATTCTAAAAGAAAACTTTCTTCTTTAAATATTTTCCCTAAAGAAAAATAAACTGAAAGAGGAGTTAAATAATCAGAAAAAAAACGTAAAGAAAGAACAAAAAGATTTATCTTTGAGGGAATTTTTTTCTTTATCTGAAAAAATTCTTTTAAGGAAGGATATACCTTCATAAAAATTAAATTAATCTTTCAAAAAAACAGCTAAAATTTCCTGTGTGGCAAGCTACACCTTTCTGATCCACAATTACAAGTAATGCATCTTTATCACAATCATACCAAATCTCTTTAACCTTCTGAATATTACCACTAGTCTCACCCTTACGCCACAAAACCTTTCTTGAGCGAGACCAAAAGCAAGTCCTTTTTTCTTTTAAGGTAATTTTTAAAGCCTCTTTATTCATATAGGCAAGCATTAATACTTTTTTTGTTTTTCTATCCTGAACAATTACCGGAATTAATCCTTCTTGATTAAACTTAAATTTTGGTAATCTTTTTCTCATTTTATCTTAAGGTGCAAAATTATATCATAAAATCAAGCGTATGGGAAACACTTTCCTATCAAAACAATACCTGCTAAAATCAGATAAAAATTTGACAAAAAGCAACCTTTTAGAGAAAATATATTTAGGTAGTTTTATAGAGTGTAAAATTTTAATAAAGTTTTTTAAAAAGATGGAGGTAAAAATGAAGAAATGGATGAGAGGAATAAAAGGAAGAATGGGAATGACTATCGGAATTTTTATAATAGGAATATTAATAAGTCTGTTATTTCTTTCTTATGAAATGAAAGCAATAACAACCTTTGTTCCTATTTTGCGAGCAGAAAGATTAATAAATGTTGTAGCTGCTCGAAATGCAGAGATAGCTTTCAAGGATTATCTTCTTACAGGAAGTAAAAAAGCTAAAGAAGATTTCTTTAAAGCATATAATGTAGCTGTAGGGGCAGGTATCTGGGGAAAGCTTCTTGAAAAAGATGTTGATCCTTCAGAGATAGTAAAAGAGTATAGAGAAACATGGCTGCATACAATGCATTTACCTGGTTATGAAGAATATAAAAGAGAGATTTTTCCCAGAGATGAAAAAGAGGTTGAAAATATAGTTCTTATTGGTTGTAAGCTTAAAAAAATAAAAAGTGTTCGGAAACTATTAGAAATAGCTTATTCTCACGGAGAGAAAGTAAAAGAATTAGGCGAAACAGTTAAAGAGTATTTTAAAATAAACGAAAGTTCACTGGAACCAGCAATAAAGGAGAAAGAATTAGCCTCTCTTCGCTTTAAGATAGAAAAACTTTTTGATGAAGTCTACGCAAAAGGTTCAGAATTTTCTCAAAGTGCAGCAGAGGTAGCTTATTGGATAACAAATGTAATTAACGTCCTCCTCATTTTAACAACTATATTTTTCATCACTTTTGGTTCTATTGTAGCATTTTTTCTTTCCCGAGCTATTATCCGACCTCTTCCTAAGCTTACAAATATCTCCAAAAGAATTGCTCAGGGTGATTTAACTGTATCCTGTGAAGTGGAAAGATCAACTGAAGAATTAGAAATTTTAATGAGTAGCACAAAAGAAATGATAGAAAATCTAAGACAGATAGTGCATAATATAAGAACTGCTGCAGATAAGGTAAATATTTCTTCCCAAAGTCTTTCTTCCTCTACTCAAGAAGTAAATGCCTCTATTGCTGAAATTTCAGGAGTAATTCAACAAATCTCTAAAGGAATGAGTATTCAATCAGATAAAGTGGAAAATATAAAAAGATTAATAGAAGAGATGGTAGGAGCAGTAAAAGAAGTTGTAGAAAATGTCCAAAGCAGTGCCAAAGATAGTGAAATAGCAGTAAATATAGCCCAAAAAGGTGAAAAAATGATTGAAAGAGTAGTGGAAAGAATGAGTAAAATCTTCTCTACAGTAAAAAATTCCTCAGAAACAATTCAAGCTTTAGCGGAAAGGTCACAACAGATAAGTGAGATTACCACTACTATTACTAAGATTGCGGATCAGACAAATCTTTTAGCCTTAAATGCAGCAATTGAAGCAGCTCGAGCAGGAGAAGCAGGTCATGGATTTGCTGTAGTAGCAGAGGAAATTAGAAAACTTGCTGAAGGAAGTGCTCGTGCTTCCAATCAGATTGACGTCTTAATTAGAGGTATTCAAGGTGAAATAGAAAAAGCTGTAATCTCTATGGAAGAAGGGACAAAAGATGTAGAAGAAGGTAGGGAAACAGTTACTTTTGCTAAGAATACATTCAATACTATTGTTAATACTGTTCAAAAAGTAGTCCCCATAACAAAAAAAGGATTAGAACTTACGGATAAACAGCTCAAAATTACCGAAAAGGTAGTCAAAGCTATGGATGAAATTGCTAACATTGCTCAACAGTCTGCTTCTTCAACACAACAGGTGAGCTCTTCTATAGAAGAACAATCTGCCTCTATGCAGGAAATTGCTTCCAGTGCTTCTGAATTAGCTCATATGGCAACAGATTTGAAAGAATCGGTAGCAAAATTCCGATTATAAAAATTTTATTCTTTTTTGCTATTCTCTTTTAAATTTTGTTCTTAGCAGTAAGAGAATACCTCTTAGCAGTAATTATCTTAAGGAAGAAGGATCCATTGGTTAAATTTTCCCAATTTTTTGCAAACTGATAATTGTTTTAAAATTTAGTTTTTTCTATAGTTTGAATTACCAAGGATTGTTTTGACGAACTGTTTCTTTCAACGATGTAATAACCTGTAATTTTTCTATTTCTCTTTTTTCTTCTGACTCAATGATTACTTCAAAAGTAGAACTTAAATCTCTGTTTGCTTCTCTTTCTCCTCCATCAAAAAGAGGTTTTATTCTTTCCTCAAAGTATTCTTTGTTATTATATTCATCAGCAAAAAAGTTAGCTATTTTTTCTTTGATAAGAAAAGTATAAATCTCTTTTGCAATCCAATTAAAATCTTCTTCTAATTTAGCATCAACTCTTGTGGAAAGAACTGCCTCTGTTCCTGAAAATCTTACCAGTGTCCATCCTTTATCTTTAAAGAATATCTTTATTCCATCTATATCTGAATAACCAAAACTTCTTTCTCTGGCAAATTCAATCAACATCTTTTTAACTTCCTTCTTTATAATCTTCAGATTACCTTTGTATTTAGATAATAAGAATTCATGATAAGGAGGTCTTATATCAGGGCTGAAATGCCATGAAGGTAATTTATTGATAAGCTTTTCTGTATTCCAATTTACCTCTTTTAAAGCCAAAAGTAAAAGTAAGCTTGCCTGAATTGAATCATCAAAAAATCCATTTCTTCCAAACCAAGAAGGATACATATGAGCTGATGCTTCAGCACCAAATACAGCACCTGTCTCTCTCATCTTCTTTTTTATATTGGCATGCCCTGTTTTAAATGTTACAGGAATTCCTCCCAATTCTTCAATCTTTTTAATAATACAGTCACTCATCTTTACATCCACTACTATCTTTGCTTTGGGGAATTCTTTCAATATTCTTTCTACAAATGTGCCCAAAATATGTTCTCCCTGAAAATCAAATCTTCTCTTTTTAATTTGAGCTACAGCACCAATTCTATCTCCATCTCCATCAATCCCTATTGCTATATGAGCATCTACCTCTTTTAGTTTCTCGTAAGCCTGATCCATATTCTTCTTTACCGTGGGGTCAGGAAGGTGAGCAGGAAATCTTCCGTCAGGTTTCATATTTATTCCTACAACTTCTGCTCCTAATCTTTCTAAAACTTCTTTTAGAGCCTGGCCTGCTGTTCCATTTGCTGGATCAATTACTACCTTTAAACCTTTAAGAGGTAAACCTTGCTTTTTAATCTTTTCTTCAACAAATTCATCTGAACTATCAACTAACTCTTTATATGAATATTTCCTCTGCAAACTTAACCATTCACTTGCTCCTTTTGCCCAACAGGAAGCAATCACCATATTTACATACTTCTTTAATATTTTTTCTGAATTTTCTCTAATTAAATTGGCTTTTCTTTTAAATCCTACAAATTCTTGAGTATCTAAGCTCTTTTTGGCATATTCGGAAATCTTTTTTATCTCCTCAGTTGTAGGATTTCTCTGGCCCAATTTATCCTTTATCACTACTTTAAATCCATTCTCTCGAGGAGGATTATGAGAGGCAGTAACCATTATTCCTAAATCGGAATCAAAATAAAGAGTAGCGAAGTAAAGGATAGGGGTGGTAACTAAACCTATATCAATCACATCTATACCTAAATTTAACAAATTCTCTATTATTCTTTTTGCAATCCTTTCTGAAGAAAACCGTGCATCTTTTCCTACAACACAGAGTAATTTATCTTTCTTATAAAACTCTTTCTGGGACTTAATCAAACCTTTTACCCAGGCATCTATAACTTCAAGAGTAAGGTATTTTTCTGCATCAGGAGCTCGCCAATCATAACTACGCGTAATAAAATCTATTCTCTCCTTATTTGTATAATCTCTTCCTCCATCTACCTCTTGTTTTTCTTGAGGAAAAACTATTCTGACAAAAGAATCTAAATTATCAAATGCTGAATATTTTTCTTTCTCAATTTCCAAAAATTCAAAAGTTAAATCTCTCAAAATAGAAAACCATCTCTTTAAATCATCAGCACAAAAAATTTCTCCCTTCCATTCACAACAAATATATTTATGATACAAACCTTCCTCTTCAACAACACCTCCTATATAAGAAGATATTTCTTCTTCTAAAGTAGAGAGATTTAAAATTAAAGAAAGTGTTTCTATCCAAGCTTCTGGAAAGAAAAAAGAAAAATACTCTTCAGCTTTTTTTAAAGTTTTTCCTGTCTGAGAAGTGGCATCAATTATTAAAATTCTTAAAGGATTATTTAAGGAATTTTTTAATAAAGCAATTTCTTTTTTTATCTTCTCCAGATTCTTTTTATCTTCATTTATAAGATGAATTTCAGGAGCAAGAATTTGAGCCTGAGGTATATTTAAAAACTTAGACAAAATCTCATAAACTATAATTAAAGGCCAGGCTTCTGTTCCTATAAATACACAAAGTTGAGGGAAAAATTCATCTTCTTTTATCTTTCTCAGCGCTTGATACATATAAAAAGGAACTCTTTCTTTCTTAAGAGTGAATATTTCGCCTCCACCATATTCTCTTCCTATTTTTATCTCTATATAGAAATCTTCATCAGGAATTTTTATAAATTCTTGCAGATTTCTTCCTCCATCTCTTCTTTCAAAATTATTTAAAAATCCTCTTAAAATCTCATCTATCTTTTCTCTCTTTACAATCCTCACTCTATTCTGCAAATCTGTAGGCAGAAGTCTTTTTTCTCCACAAAAAAAGCTATATTTTCCCACTTTTAACATAGAGATATCATTTTTACTATCCCCAAAAACTGCTATTTCATCTTCAGGTATCTTGTAAAAATCTAAAAAGTCTTTTACTGCTTCCTTTTTAGAAACTAAAGAGATATCTATAGCTACACTGGAGTAGGTAATCTTGAATTTTCTAAGAGAGTCTATATTCCTCAATCTCTTTTTGACTAACTTCGCCAGTTCCTTCATTAAATATTTTTCCTCAAAAAATTTAACTGTTACCATAGAAATCTTAGGATAAGCTTTTATTATTAAGTTTTCTCCTCTCTTTACCAAGATTTCAGCCTCTTTTATTAACAAATTCCAATCTTCTCTTTTTATCTCTTCTAAACTTTCTCCAATCTCTTTTATAATCTTTTTTTTCTCTTCATAAGAACTAAATTTGCTATGCTTTATATCTACTTTTAAATTACCTTCTTCATCAAAATATCCCCAGACACTGCCCATCTCACTCAAAAAGAAAACTTTTTTCTTCCTGCGAATATCTTGAGGTAATCTTTCTCCTACCAACTCCTCCAAAGATTTAAGAGACTGTCCACTCACTATTACAAAAAATATGTCTTTCCTTACCAATTCTGATATTAACTCTATTTTCTTCTTTCCTAAAGGTATGGATGCTTTTTCTAAAGTATCATCATAATCAGTAAATATTGCTTTTATTCTGCCCCCATCTTTTAAAATCCTTTTTCTTCCTCTTCTTTCTGACTCAATATCTTTAACTACTTTCTCTAAAACTTCTTCTTTTATATCTGGTTCAATCTCTCTAATTATTTCAGGAAAATCTACTATCTCTCCTATCTCTTCATATTCTCTCTTCAGTCTTCTTGCTTCATTTCTTAATCTTCTGAAATATCTCTTTGCTATCTCATCTGCAGAAAATTTCAACCAGCTAACACTTAAATACGGTGAACCAATAACTACACCTTTTTTCTCTAATTTCTTTCTTTTCTCTTCTAAATCTGCAAATGTAATCCCATTTTCTGCGATAATCTTAATAAGTTTCCTCAATCGGGAAGTAGTCATCTTTATTTTAAATAAAGAAAATACTCTTAAAATGTCTTCTCGTTTGAGTTTTAAATGTTCATTTTCTTTTAAAAATTTCTCCAGAGGGTCTTCTGCCTTTATCTTTTCTTCTATTTTCTGAATCAATTCTTCTATTTCTGAAGAATCAGAATACTTCCTTAATCTTTTTAACTTTCTTAATGCTCTTTTAAGCTTACCTTCTTTTATCCAGTTTTCTGCTTTTTTAAATTCTCTTCTTACCATCTCTTCTCTGTTTGCTTCCTCCAGAAAAACTTTTTTAGAACTTCTAAACATCTTTTTTTCTTGTGCTCTCTTTTCCTCAATTACCTTTATTTCTCTGCCCATTATCTTACTAATAATTTCCTCCCACGAAACTCCTCTTTTTTTCTTTATATCTAAAAGGGTTCTATATTCCTCAAGATACTGTCTTCTAAATCTTACTATGTCAAATACAGAAGAATCTCCTATAAATTCTTCTACTGCTTTTTTATATTTTGGCTTTTTTACTTCTTCTTTTATCTCTATCTCTTCCTCTTTTTTACCTACTATATCAGCAATAATTTTTTCTAAAGAAATTCCTTTCTTTCTTTCTATTCGTCGTATAGTTCTGCATTCTTCAGGATATGACCTTCTAAACTCAGTAATATTAAATACATTTGAATCACCCATAAATTCTTTTACCGCTTTCTTATACTTCACCTCTTTTATTTTTTTCTCATACTCACATAAAGAATTCAGGGTAGGAAGAAATCCTTTCTCTATCCAGCTTGCTTCTAATCTATATCTTCTCAGTATACGACTGGTAACTTCACCTTTTTCCTGAGCTTTCTTTAAATCAGATAAACTTTTATAACCTAATATATTGGCTATAAAAAGCCAGGCTTTATATTGATTATGGATATCCTTCCAATAGTTAGAAGAAATCTTTTTTAAACAGAACCAAGCAGCTTCTCTGAATACAGGGTTTTTCTTCACATAATTATGCGACTTATAAATTTCAAAAATCATTCCTTTAAATCGAGCAATTATTCCTCCCAGATGCATCTTATAAAATTCATCACGTCCAGGATAAAAGATATTCTTCTCGATCATCATATCTACCAACTTCTTTAAAGGAGTTTTCTTTCCTATTAAATCTAAAAATTCCCCAGGCAATGTTTTTCTTAGAAGCCATTCTAAAGCTTTCTCTTCTTTTTCTCTATCCCAGCTTATATCTTTTATCACTAACCAGAATACTCTCTCCAGCAAAGGATAGTCTTTGTCAATCTCTGCTTCCTTTAGAATTTTTAAATAATCCAGTTCATTCCTTTCTTGATAATAGTTTTTCAATCCAAAAAGACCAAAATTTACAAAACTTCTATAGCCAAAACATCTTAAATCATTTTCAATCAAATATCTTTCTGCTTCCTCTAAACTTATCCTTTTCTCTTTTAAGTTTTGAGAAAGCTTTATAAAATCCTTTGCTACTTTGCCAAATAACCATCTTATTGCTTTTTTGCGCATCTTTATATTATCCCACTTTGTCTCTTTTAATAACCAAGGGGCTGTTTTCAAAACAGGATCCCATCTCTCAAGTTCAGTAACTTTTATAATCCATTCATAGTTCTTATCTCTTAAAAAAGAAAACTTTCTTTGTAATTCCCTAAAGGTTGGGTATCTTATCCTATTTGACAAGACAAAATTTTCCAAATCTTCATAATTTATTTTTCCTTGATGATATTTTTCTATTTTTTCTTTATATTCTTGAGGCAATCTCTTTAAAATATATTCTTTAAGCTTAATTATTCTTTCTTCCTCTTTTCCTCCATCTTTAATAAATCCTTTCCCATTTCTATTTTTCTCCGCAAAAATCTTTAACAATCCTAATTTTTCTGTGACAGACTTAACATGAAGAAGCTGGGTGAGTTTAGGAATTCTATAGAAGAAAGAATTGGTGAATTTAAAATCTCTATCCTTAAATGAATTATTGAGCTCCTCATCAGACAAACCGTTATTATTCTTTCTATCCTTATTTTTATCAATCTTATTAAGCGAAATAGATAATTTCGTTTCTTTCCTCCCTCTGAAAGAAGAAAGTATGGCACTATTTCCATCTATGAAACCTGAAATTCCCCCATCTTTTTTTTCCAACTCACGGGACACCAGAAACCTTATCCATGCATTATTAATTCTATTTTTAATCTCCTCAGGCTTATTAACATCCAACAATTCCTTTGATAAACAGCGCCAAACCTTGGTGTATCGAGGGTTAATAAAAAGTTCAGCGAAAGAATCGCGGGATATTTCATATAATCTCTTTATAAAACTCTTATCTTCTTCCTCTAAAGAATTGCAATCTCTGACAAATTTAAAAAAATCATTTTTTGCTTTTTTCTGCCAAGGCTGAAATTCCATAAACCAAATTACGCCTCTTTTAGCAGAAAGGTATATAGCATTACTCAAAGTATTTGGTCCACGAACTACTATGGGCAATTCGCATAGTGAAAACAACTCATCAAATCTCTCTTTTTCTAAAGTTGTAGGAATAGAGATTACACTTATCTTATGACCTGTCGTTTTTGGAGAGATTTTAATACCAAAAATCGTTTCCCAAGGAACTTCATAAACATTATAGTTACCTTTCTCAACCAAATTTTTAAATGTCTCATACTCATCAAAACCCCCTTTTCCAACTCTAAACACAAAAATAGTTAAATCCTCGTCTTTAAACTCCCTACTGCTTTCTCTTGCCTTCTCCAATGCGGAAAAATAAATCTCATACATTGAAAAATAAGCAAAACTATAAATCACACCCCATTTACTTTTTGTCAATTTATCTAATTCTTTGTCCTCAAGAGAAGGTAATAATTTTTCTAATAATTCCTTTTTTCTTTCTTTAATCTTCTTAGCCCCTTTAGGTAAGCTGTCTACCTTTTTCATAAATTCCTCATCTACAGGAGCTACCCCTACACATTTCTGACCAAATCCCCAGCTTAGGATACTATTTGAACTTCTCTCTTCAAAATAAGAAGACCCCTCAATTCCAAACTCATAGAGTTCAATTACCGGAGCTTCTTTCTCCAGTTTCGAAATAAAAGGCGAAATAATTTGTTCGTTTAGATCAATAGAAGCTGGTCTATAAACAATAATAAGAGAAACAGCTGAAGGCTTTAAGATTTCTTCCTTCATATATTGCCACGTATCTTTTGCATTTAACCAGATAAATTCCACATCTTCTGTGCTGAAAGTTTTTTTGTCAATGAAAGTTGCTTTCTTTATTTCTTTTATCAAATTTGATTTTAGAGCTTCTGAGATCGACGACATTCTTAAGGCAGATATAAAATCATCACGGTTATGAAGTATCACTTTAATTTCTTTTTCAGAATAAATCTTTCTTAACATTTTTATAGTATTCAATATAAATGGTATATCTCCACTTCCTCCTAACCATGATACAGGAGGAACGATAAAAACAATCTTTTTAAAATCCCTTTCTGATAAACTTTTTTCAATTTCTTCTCGGATAAACATTGTCTTAAAAGATTTGAGTGCTTCCTTATTATCGTGCTTTTTCTTTTCTCCAAACGATTTTAAAACTCCTTTATAAAGATTAAAAATATAGTGACTACTACTAACTTTCTCTGCTGCCTCTTCTAAAACTTCCAAAGCTTTCCTGTCAAGAGGAGATACAGAGCTTTTAACTATAGAACTCAGCATCATAGCTATTACATCACGATATTTTCCTAAAGGATATTCTTCTAAAAAATCTCTTAAGGTAAAAATAACACTTTTACTAATGCAATTTGGATAAAACTCAATGAAGTGTAATAGACGACTTTCTGCTATGTGATAGGTAAATATATTTAAATTTTTTGTTTTAAGTAAACTAATAAGAAAAAGAATCTTTAACGGGAGAGGTTTTTTTTCTAAAATCTCTTCTATGGAATGTAATTGCCTCCGATATAACTCTGTATCTATATCTTCTATCTTCAATTTCTTTAGCTTCCCTATCTCTCTCAATAATATTTCTCTTTCTTCCTCTCCGAAATATTTACGATAAATTTCTACAAATTCATCCAAATCATTAGGAATAATATTAAAAGTATCCTTAGAGAAATTGAGGCAATTTTCTTCTACTCCTTTCCCTCCATCATAATTATTCCCTCTAAATCTTTCTCGTATTTGTTCAAAAGAAAGTTCAGGATTTTCCTCAAGCATATAAGCAACACTTATAGCAACCCGAGGTGCAAGAAATGAATTTCCAACTCTTTTTTCTCCTTTAAATTCAACCTCTCCATAACGATTATCAAAATACAGTATATGAGCATCTTTTTCCTCATAGATTATTTTTTCTTTATTAATTTCTCTACTTACAGCAAGAACCTCTTTAAATGCAGCAGGATAACTTATCCTTCCATAAGCATATTCATTGTTAGCAGCTGCAATTATTATTACGCCTTTTCGATAAAGTTCCTTAATAATCCTATGAACACTTTCCCATTTTTGTGGATCAGGATTGCTGTGTCCAGCAGTAATTACAACTATTACTCTTTTTCCAGATTTTTCAACATAATCTTTTATGATTAATAATGCTTCATTAAGAGAATCAACATATTCTTTTTCTGAGGCACATATTGTCCTAACGCGAATACTTCCTAACTCAAATAAACTCTTCTTAAGAATTTCCTCTACAATCTCAGCATGTTCCTCATTATCTCCTCTTACATTGATAATCGCTACACTACCCTCTTTATGTCGAAGCCATTTAATTTGATTAATATTGCTTAATGATGCGGGTTGATGAATTTTTATGCTTGGTTTTCTTACATTTTTAAAGAATAATCTACAAAACAAAAATTTGGTGAATACAATAAAGATAATCTTTCTTAAAAACAAAAAAACTTGTTTTAAACTGTGGACAAAAGATGGGAAGAAGGAACTGAAAGAGATTATCTTAGCTAAAAGATTCTTCAAGAATGTTGTTAACTTTAAAGGCGGGGCTCTCAAAAAGAAATTTTTAAGGTAAATTAATAATAATCTTTTGAAAGAATAACTGGTTAAGAATTTGCTCCTTTCCTTTCTTGAAAATCTTAACCAATCGGTTATTATAAATGCAAATATATTTTCCTTGACAGAGTTATATAAATATGTTATAGTTTGTTTGCCATGCCTGCCAATGTTAAACAAATAATTCAGGATTTGATTATCCCTGAGTTTAGAACTCTTTCTGCTGAAATTAAAAGATTGGATGAGAAGGTTGAGAACGTAAGAAGTGAATTTGAAGAAAAGTTTAAGAGATTGGATGAGAAGATTGAAAGTATAAGAAATGAGTTTGAAGCTAACTTTAGAAGGATTGATTCTGAAATTGATCTCCTTAAAGAAGAAATTAAGTTTTTGCGTGAAGAAATAAAGATTTCTATAAACATTCATGAAAGACTTGCCGCACTTGAGGCAAAAATAAACAAATGAATTTTTGAATGAAATATTAGACTCCTTATCGAACAAACCACCATCATTCTTTCTATCTTGGCTATTTTTAATCTCATCAGCAGTAAATAAGTCTTGAGATATATTTTCTTTTCTTGTTATTCTCTTAGCCTTTTGAATTCTGCCTCTTATCTTACTACCAAAATTATCGATGTGTAGAGAAAGTAGATAACTAATTAAAAGAACCACTATTCCTGACTCTAAACCTAATGGTGCCATTATCCAAAGAGGTAAATCGCCAGTATATCCTGTCAAATTCAACAAAGCGTATACTCCTGCTTTAAAATCTCCATAGTTTATTAACTTAAAGGCAGTACAGAAAGCAAGGGAGGCAACATAAATTACTTGCAACATTCCTATTCCGACTATCCAATAGTTATCAGTCCTTTTGCCTCTTCTAACTAACCAGAAACCTAATGTAGCATTATAAATGTTTGGCACAAAATTATTCAAAATCAAACCTAACTGTTTTGGTAAAGCAAAAGGTAAAATTGGCTGTTCAAGACGAACATATCTAACGGAAAAATCAGGAATACTCTCTCTTTCAACAAAAGGAAGATATCTTGTTATAACTCCTCCTGGGTCCAGCCAAGATGGACAACGCACTTTATCTAACACATAATCAGGAAAGGTGAGGGTATTAAAAAGAGCATGAAGAAGTTCATGAGGTAAACTTATCAATATACACAAAGGTGAAAGCCCTGCTATCAGCATACCTAAAATTGTTTTAACTCCGCGCCGATCTGGAGGAAAAATCTCAATCATTCTTTGGTCTAAGTAGTTTAAGCAGTTCTTGGCAGAGTTAAAAAGACCTTTAATTACTGAGTAAAGAGAATTGAATTCAAAATTTCTCTTTCTTCCTCCATCATTTCCTAAATTATTTAATAAGAAAAGTCGTTTTCTTTCTAATTCACTTAATTTCAATTCTTTTTCTCTAATCTCTTGTTCTGATTTTTCCAAAATTTTATTTCCTTTCCCTTTAATTACCTCAATAATAACACAAAACATTTTGTGAACTTTTCTCCTTATTTTCTTGACAGATAAATATGTTATAGTTTGTTTGCCATGCCTGCCAATGTTAAACAAATAATTCAGGATTTGATTATCCCTGAGTTTAGAACTCTTTCTGCTGAAATTAAAAGGAGTGTTCTGGAGTATTTTTAAAAGTTCTGATTTAAATAATTTCCTTCCTCCATCAACTTTATCTGCTGCTATCTTAAAAGACCCCAAATAAATACATTCAACAACATCACTAAACCTTCTGCCCCTTCCAAATGTCCTTTCACTTAATTCTTGTTCTGCCTTCTCATATGGTATACTCTTCTCCTTAGAAAGATTACTTATTGCCCTTTGCCAGTAGATTCTGGAATATCTGTATAGTTCGGGTTTTACATAGATCTTTTCAATATATTTTAAAGGTATCTCTATGGGATTCCATTCCCTATCATGAATTACCAGATTAGTTTTTCCATCTCCACTATTGTCCGTAATATCAAGATTCCTGAAGTCATTAAGCAGCTCTTTAGTATTTATGATAGCAAGCGCTCCCCCCTCCTCAGCAAATTTTAATGGATTTTCCAGATTTCTTCCGATATAAACCCCTTCACCATATGCCTGAACAACTGAAACCTCTGTCTTATATTTCTCTCTTACCATGGAACCAGATTTTAAAGCCTTGTCTTCTAGGATACCCAATAAATTAATAATTATCGGTAAGTTTTCTCCTGCTGAAATTCTAATAGTTTTGGCTTTTGTCAAAGAAATACCATGCAGAGCAATATCATCCGGAACCTCGCCATTCTCCAGAAAGTTTTTCAATACTTCTCTGCCATAGTTCCTACTCTGCAGGAAGTTATAGATTTTATTTATTGTAAAGATCTCCTCAACGTCAGGGTATTTTTTGCATACTGGAGGTAAATCATCTAAATTCTTCTCAATTATTGCTCTTAATTTTATCCGCAGATCGGACAGATTCATATATGGCGCTATCGTCCTGACGAGTTTTATCGTATCCTCTATATTCCAGTTTCCTCTTTCGGCAACATCCGTGACAAGTTTATTCAGATTTGTGCTTAATTTCTTAAGGATACTATCTCTTAGGAATTCGGGTAACTCCAAACCTATACCAAAACTTTGCCTTAATGCCTTTGAATAGATAAGTGAATCTTCCTCATCTAATTTCAACTCACCCAATGCCTTAGCTCTTACGAAACGAATAGCATCCGCCAGAACTATCTCTGCAACAGAATACTCAACAGCTGAGAAAGGATGAGGTCTTTCAGGATCAAATATTGAATCTATACCGGAATATATCTTAACTATACCATTCTTTGCATAAACTATTGAATTATCTGGATCATAGACCTCAAATCTTTTATTGATTGAATTATAAAATATCTGGATTGCATTTATTCCCAGATCACTCCTGCTTATTGCGGATGTCTCACCTCTTATATCACCAATCTTCATAGAATTTGAAATTTTTCTAATAACCTTTTCTATTTCCTCAATATTCCTCTCGATAATATCCAAAGGCAGATATTTACCAAGATATTCATTTATCTTTTCCCTTCTTCTTCTATATAACTCCTCCAGTGCCTCTGGTTCAAATCTCTTTATCTTGTCTTCAAGATCATCAAGAATTGATGGAATTGTTATTCTTTCTTCTTTTATCTCCAGTAATGTATTTTTAAACTCCTCGTCTTTAAATCTATCAGCGAATTCTTTTAAAGGAATATCAATTTTCCTTAAAACGTTATCAAAGTCATGATCCTCATATCTATCAAGTTTGCCAAGAAATACTAAAAGCATGTTTCTTGCAGTTCCAGATGTAATCCCTATCTCCCATCCATCCTCACTCATCTCTTTAATTCTTTCCAAAACTTCGCTCACCTCTTTAGGAACTCTATCCGAATTCAACCACTCCTCAAATTCTGCCTTAATTGCATCATTTTCCTCTTCCACTCTTTTTCTCTCTTTTAAAACATCATCTATACTTTTCTCCTGCTTAGCTATCTCAACCAAAGTCTTGCCCCAAATTCCCTTTTCCAAAGCCTTTTCTATTGTTTTTTTATCTCCTATCCTGAGAGCTTCTCTTATTTTGTCAACCCTGTATGGGGTCAGTTGTCCATGTATATAACCCAGATTCGTTGCCTCCTCACCGTATTCAAGATAATCCATTAGATAGACCGGAAACTCTACTCTGTTCAGGCTCCATATGGATTCGTTATTTACCGGTTTTATTTCTTCTCTTATTAATTTATCCAAAACCTCTAATTCTCTCTCTCTTTTGGAATCCTTCAGATACCTCACTACGGGAACTATCCAGGAGAATTTATCTATATTCTTCCCTATTATCTCAAATGTCTTATCATCTGCGGTGAATCTATCCCAGATGTCTCCATATTTTATAATGCTTGTTACTATCCTATCTATCTCTATTCCCTCAGAAATTAACCTCTTTATCGCTCTTGCGAATAAATACTCCCCAGTTTTTTTATCTCTCTCAAGAACATAGTTTGCAATATCCTCATTTGATTCTATGATGGCTAACACCCTTATGAGTTGCACTATAGCATCATTTCTTCTTTTTCTTGTCTCCTCATCCATTAGATTCAAATCGGCATTAAATTTCTCTATCTCCGGAATAACTATGTCTTTATACAACTTTCTCGTTGGGACGCCCTTCAGTATATTCTTGAATGATAACAAACCCATATATTTTAGAAATTTGTCATCCAATTCCCACAGCAGGATATACTTTAGATCTTCTAATGATAAAGTGCTCGTATCAATATTTTCGTATTTATCAAGTTTTGATATATCAAAGAATGCTGGTTCTCTCATGTAGTTTTCAAAAAACTCACTTGCATTAAGTAGACCGAATATCTTGATAAAATTGATGAAATTTGGATTTACTCCAACAGTCTGTGTCATTAATACAAAACCAGTAAATGTTCTGGAAATTGCAGAAGTTATTTCCTCCTTATCACTCACTTCTTCTATATATTTCATACCATTAATGAAGGTTCCGGGAGCTTTTACGAGCATTTTTCTCGCCTCGCGGAAACGAAGCCAATCTCGCAATACCCTTAATCCTGCTAAACCAATATATCTGGCAATCTTTCCAAGACAGAGAATATACAGAATATCGAAGAAATTTATCCCTTCTACAGAATATCTTGAAGAGATATAAAATGCGAAATCTATCTCTTCCTTGCCGGCTTCTCTCAGTATAGAATCTAAGATTTTAATAAAGTCTTCTTCCTGCAGATCTTTTTGTATATTCTGAACAATTTCTCTTATGTACTTCATATACTTCGGATCACCATCCAAAGAAGCACATATCGCCTCCATCCTCAACTTTTTATTGAATTCCACTAAATCAGAACGTTTTCTAAATAACTGTATTACTCTTACAAACTCGGGGTACCTTCCAAATAGCTGTATTGTTCCTACAAATCCATATGGATATCTTAAGGATTTCTCTATATCTTCATCATCAAATTCCCTTAAGTATTTGATACCATCAAGGAAACTTTTTAAATCCTCTTTAATCTCCTCTATTGGACATCTGAATATTATATGTAGTTTATACACTCTTGTTAATTTTATTCCATTAATAATGTCTACAAAGTTGGGAAGTTTCTTAATAGAATTTAGTAGCTCTGATAACCACCATAAACTATAATCACTGTTGCTGAATGCTGTTCTCACATCTTCTGGATTATTCTTAACAATATTTATGAATTCTGGAGTGATATCCTTGATGGCAGATATAATTCTATAAAACTCTGATCCCTGATTCTTGAGAATATTCCAGATAATATCCTCACCCAACATCAGCAAAGCATCAAAGGCATCAAGTAATTCCATAAGTTTTTCTGTGCATTTTAATCCTGACATAAACTCATTAATTGCCTGCCTGAATTCTACATTCTTAGATTCAAGTGCCTCTCTTACTTTCTCAATACCAAATCTATTGGCGAATATCAACATAATTAAATGTTCACTTATTCCCTCATCTCTTTCTTTAAATCTCTCTCTGACATTTTCCTCAATCCTATTCCTATCTTTTCTTTCTATAACATCTCCGAATTTAAAGAATAACTCTACTGCTTTTTCTTGATAATTCTTTTTGTTGCTATTCACCCCAAGAATTATCAATCTGTAAATCAGCTCTTTAACTCTGTCAGTAAAACCCATGGGAGAGTAAAATTCCAGTCTACTGTCTGTCCAGTGATCTACGAAACCATCTATCCTCAAGATTGGGATTAGCAATTCAAGATGTCGCTTTACAAAATTTACCGACTCTTTATCTATAAAAATGCCGGGGGTTTCTCTAACTAAGTCACTTAAAAAGTTTCTCACTGTTTCATCTTCAATTCCATCCTCTATTCTTTCCACCAGTGCATCAGTAAGTATGGAATCGACCACTGTGTTAAATGTTATTTCCTTTCCACTTTCTATCAATTCTCTAATTTTCTTTCTTATCTCATCATCACTTACCTCAAGTCTCTTCTTTAAGACCCACTTTTGCTTTAGTCTCTCCCTTATCCTAATGATGAGTCTTCTAATCTCCATCAACCTCTCTCTAATCTCCTCAATCCGCTCCTTCCTAACCCCCTCCCTCTCAAGTTTTCTCAGAACTCTATCTACATCTCTTGCCCTTTTCAAGTAGATTTCTGTAAGTATAGCTCTTGCTAATCTACCTCTCTCATCTTTTAAAGGTGAAGTCATAAGCAATTCAGCAATATTCTCATCACTTATACCCTCAACTCTCAATTCTTTTATCTTTTCTAATTGATACTCTTTTATCTCTGAAATGACATCTCTCTTTTTATTCTTGGTTTCTTCATGTATCTGAGATAGGCCCTTTAATGAGAAAGTTAACTTGCTTTGCTCTCCACCATCATTCTTTCTATCCTGGCTACTTTCCTCAATCTCATCAAGTAAAGTAAGCTCTTTATTTTTCCATCTTATCCCTATCCAAGAGGTATACTCTCCATCAATAACTTTGTAATTTTTCTCTAATAACTTTTCTTTCACAAAATCTTCCCATTTTCCCTCTTTGCTTAAGTAATCTATATAAATCCTAAATAAAATACTTAACAATTCTCCTCCCTCTTCATTTCTTAAAAAAGTAGGCAAATCCTTAAGATGAAAGAAAATCGCCCATTTAGGAAAATCTTTTCTTAACCATAACTCCTCCATTATAAGTCTTTTCTTTTTTACTCTATATTGAGAAAATATTAATGTGTTTAAACCCGCTCCTTCAAAAATTAATCCTCCTTCTTTCACTATTCCACTTATAGAAGAAAGTATCTTGTAAGCTTGTTTGTGAGAATAATGCATTAATACATTAAAAATTCTTGCCCAATCAACTTTTTCTTTTTCCCAATTCTTATCTAAATCTCTCAAATCTGCTTTTATAAATTCTAAATTATTCAATCCTTTTTCTTTTTTAACAACTTCATAGGGTTTAAAAATAATCTTCTTTTCTTCAAAAGAGTCACTTTCTGTTTCTTTTTCATCAAAAAATATAAGTTCTGCTAATTCTTCTCTATTCTCTATTACTTCCAAAAGAGAAAAGCTATCTTTTAGAACAGAGATCTTTAAAAAACCTATCAAATTTTTATTTTCATCCTTTAAAACGATATAATCTCCTTTCTTTACTACTAAATAAGCTACTAAATAAGGAATAACTTTATCCACCCCATATACTTTAAGTTGAGGAAATTTTTCCGCAAATTCAACAGTAGTAAAAGGGGTGGGTAATCCTGTTTTTCTATCCCAAGCCATACCTATTCCCAAATCAGCAAAAGCTCCTTTTTGAGGAGAAAATCTTTTCCTAAACCAGTCATCAAAATCTTTAAGTCTTTTCGGATAGGTAGTTAGAGGAATACCTCCATCTGAATTTATCCTTCTCCATTTATGAAAATAAATAAAAGGACGGCGAGAAATCTCTTTCTCTATACGCCTGCGATAATGAGAAAAGCCTTTCTCCTTTATAATTTGCTTAATATCCTGCCAAGAGACATCTCCATACAAATACCAAAGATTAAGATAAACTTGTTTTCTCTCTTCATCTCCCAAGAATTTCAACCATTCCAAAACTTTTCTACTTTTTACTTTTTCTCTTATCATCTTAACCACACCTATCTTCTCTAAATCGTATAGAATTTTTACTTCTCTTCTATCTAATAGCTCTTCACAAATAATATCTTTTTCTCCAAATAATCTTCTCAAAATCTTCTCTATCCTCGTATTTATCTTTCTTCCTCTCTCTTTCTGTCTTAACCTTTCCTTCTCAGTTTTTTTCTTGTAGAATCCTTTATCTCTCTCTATACAAGCTTTTGTTTTCCTTTCTATCTTCTTCTCTCTTCTGCTTTTCTGCCGACTCTTTCCTTTTTTTCTGGTAAAAAACCTTTTTCCTTTTTGTAAAGACAAAATCTCTCCTTGAGGAAGATGAGCAGAGATAAATTCTACCTCACCTTCTTGATTAAAAATCTCTACTTCTATCTCTCTATTAGCTAACGCAGCTCTTTTAACTTTTTTACCAGCAAATCTTATAGTTCCCGTCTTTCCTACCCAGAATCTTTTAAGCAAAAGTTTTCCTTGAGAAAGTTTCTTTAAAGTTTCCTTAGATAATTTTTGATAAAACACGCCTATTAAATTATCTTCCTTCCAAATCTGAGCAAAGATTATCCTTTTCTGAGAAAGAAGAACTTCTATAGGCTTACCTTCATAAAGAAGAACATTTGCATTTTTATATCTAAACTCTCTTCCTAATTCTGCCCATATTCTACCTGCAAAGATAAGCTCTCCTCTTTTGCCTAAGAAAAGATTCTTAATAATAATCCATTTACTTTGAGTTAATATTTCTTTCCTGACACAAGGCAGTTTTAAAGCATCAATTAATAAAATATCTTCCTTCTTTACTCCTTTATTTAAACTTTCAAATTCCAAAGTTATTTTTTCTATTCTTTTTTTTCTTTTAAAACTTTCCCACAGCTTTTTTAATTGAGGATTTTTCAAAATAGCATTTCTTACTCTTGTTCTTGAAACTTTTAAATCCTTAGCAATTAAGGTGATTTTACCTTTTTTCTCTATAATCTTTTCCTCCAATCTCTTCTCAAAAATTCTCTTTTCTTTCTGAAATTGACCTTCTAAAATTTTTCTAAGTAACTTTTTCCCTTCTTCAGTAAGAGTAAAAAGGTATTTTTCTTTTCTTTCCACTATTCCTTTTTTGATTAACCGCCACAGAGAAAGATATATATTTTCTCTCTTTCCTCCTAACACCTCTTTTACTTCTTTTCTTATTTCTCCCCAGGAGGTAATACCTTCAGAGATCAAATAAATAATAAATAGAGTTGACTTAGAATAATGAGTAAGCCTCTCTCTTTCTAACTCCTCTACCTTCTTGAAAAATTCTTTTCTCCTTTCTTCTCTATCTCTTCCTCCATCTAAATATTTCTCTCCATCATCTTTTTTCCTCTTTTTCTTTAAATATTCCTCAAACCGGGAAGAAGAAAAGAAATCTTCATAAAATTGTTCAGGAGAAATCTTCTCATCTTCATTCTCCAAATGCTTAATTTTCTCATCATCCTGCTTTTCTACTTTAAAATCCTCTGTTTCCCTTATCCATTCTTTTATTTTCTCATTCCATAAATATCTACCAGAAGAGACAGGAATTAAAATCTTTTGTCTTACCATCCACTCAAAACTAGGAATAAGTCCTTTTACTTTTATCTTTCTTAATTTAGCAAATTCTTTCTCTGCCAAGTTCCTGTTCAAAAATCCTTGAGGAAATTTCTTCCCTAAAAGTTTTAATGCTTCACGATATGGAGAAAATGTATGCCATAAATCCTCTTCTTTCTCTACTTTGGAAAGCAATTCTTCTTTTATTTTGGGGGGAATTTTACGTTGTCTTATTAAACGTTTCGCCTTATTATAATTATGCTCCTGGCACAATTTTCTTACTATTTTTTTGACCTCTTCTATTCTTAAATTCTGCAAAATCTCATCAAATAATTGAGGAAACTTTTTACGATACAAAGCTATAAATTTCTCCACCTCTTCTATCCTGCCCTGAGAAAGCAAAGCATAACATTTCTTTCTTATCTCATCCCTGCTTTCTTCTTGTCTCTTTCTAACCAGAGAAGTTTTTTCCCTAATAATAGATTTTCTCCTTGCCGAAAGATTATCTTTTTTCTTTATAACTTTTCTTGAAAGCAATACTTTTCTTTTTTCTTCCCTTCTCTCTTTTACTTCTACTCCTTTTATCCCTCTTCGATATTTCTCAATTAATTCTTGTAACTCTTGGTTTCTTTTTATCATCCCTCTAAGTTTACTTCTTCCTAAACCTAACAAATTAGCCGCTGCAGAAATATTGCCTCCTGTCTCCTCCAAAGCTTTTTTAACCCTTAAGTATAACTCCTCTAAAGGAGGATATTTTCCTTTCTTTATCGCTAAAATTATCTCTTCCGCCTGCTTTGTCAGTATATATCCTTCCTTTTTATCTTTCTTTCTCAAAAATCCTTTCTCCTCTAATTTTTTCAAATATTGAAAAATCAAATTCTCTCCTTTTCCTAAAAGCTGGGCTATACTGTCTTCGGCAACTCCCATATAATAAAGAATAAGTATCTTTAAAGCTAAAGAAGATAATTTTCTAAAACCAGCCTCTTCCAACTTCCTACAACCTTCCCATAAAGAATTTAATTCTTTAACAAATTCCTCCCAATATTTAAACCGTTTTCTTCTTAACCTAATCTCTTTATCATCTATCTTCATCCAATAAGTTACCCCTAAATCCCATGCTTTCTTTAAAGTAAGGGTACCATCATAAAGAGAGTTGATGAACTCCTCTCCTCTTTTTGTCAAGATTAACTTATTATTCCTTAATTCTATCAATCCCAATTTCTTCATTCTATGAGTATGAGTTGTGGAACCAGGAGAGATTAAATCTCTTAAAGGAATACCTCTACTTTTTGCCCATAAAAACTTTACATCATTTTCGGTAACAAGAAGCTTTTCTTCCCACTTTTTAAATTTAGAAATTAGCCTTTTTGCATCTTCCTGAAAAGTTCTTCCTCTTCCTGTCAAAACAGAAATTAAATCCTCTACACTGGCTTGATTTCTTAATACTTTTTCTAAAACTATCTCTAATTCTTCATTCAAATAATAATCGCCAAATTTTTCCTTCTGGAAAATTAGCCCTCTATTTAAAAGTTTTAAAAAGCGCTTCTCCACTATTTTCTTTCCTGATTTCTGGGTATATATACCAGTTATATCTGTAACTAAGGATGGTTTTCTTTTTCCTTTTTCTATACAGATAAGAATAGCTAAATCTTTCTCATCAAACTCCCTAGGTAACTTTGAAGAAAGTCCTTTCAATATTTTAATTTCCTTCTCCCTCAATCCTAATCCTAATCTTAGATTCTTCCAGCTGAATCCAATAAAACGAGGAGGAAGTCTCAAGCTTACCAATAATTCATTCACTTCCCATTTACTTTTAAGATAATTTTCTAAAATTCTTCTGACTGACTCCTTTAAAATGAATCTATCCTCCTTCTGAATAAGAAAATCAGTGTTTTTATCTATTTTTTCTAAAGCATCTTTTATTTCCCAACCAGCCAACTTTCCTTTCAGTAAATCTTTAAGCTCATCAAAACTTAAATTACCTTTTTCTGCTAAAGTAAGTAATACTAAGAAATCATTTTTGGTTAACAACATTCCTTTATAAAAAGGAAATCTTTCTATCTTTGCTATCTGCTCCTTTTTCCCTCCATCCTGAGTAATTATCTCTTTTGTTAAATCCTGCATAATTGCCTTTGCTACTTTCTGATTTATCCAAGGCTGACCTGTGGTAAAAATGGCTATCAAATCAGAAGTATTTAAAATTCGAAGAGTATATGGTTTAAGCTCCTCATAATTTCTCCATACATCTTTAAAAGAAAGCTTTCCTCCTCTATCTTTCTGGGTAAAAACATCTAAATCTAAGGAGGCTGCTTTGGGCAAATATTGACAAACCTTTATTTCCTCTTTTAAACTAACTACTTTTTCAAAAGAAGCAGTTTCAAATCTTACTATCTCTTCAAATTCCTTCTGAAGCATCTTCAGTTTTTCAAATTTAACAGGAGAAGTTATCCAGAAAATAGAAGAAGAAAAATAAAAAGAAGTCGCAGAAAGAAATTCTCCTACTCCATAACTAAGCAAATGTCTGATTTTTTCTTCTTTATTTTTTAACCAGAAATTAGATAAATACTTTACTGAAGGAAAAACCCAATCAGAATGCTGGTCTATATGGAAAAGAATGAAATCTTTTATCTCTTCCTCTAAAAGAAATACATTCAAAAGATTATGAACATCTGCCAAAAATACCTTTTTATCTCCCAACTCTATCAAAATATATCTGTCTTTACCTAATCTATAGTAATTCTTTCCTACTTTTATCCTAAAAACTTTTTCTCCTAACTCTAAATTCTTTAAATCCTTATCTAAAAGAGGAAGTTTTCTTTGTTGAATAATCACCCTTCCTCCGTCTTTCTCTTTTATCTTTTGCTCAAGCAGTTTAAGTGCTTCTTGATAAACTTTTTTATTTATGTTCTCCTCTTTAAAACTTCTCC
Organism: uncultured Planctomycetia bacterium; assembly: GCA_964492865.1. Taxonomy (GTDB): domain Bacteria; phylum Omnitrophota; class Gorgyraeia; order Duberdicusellales; family 4484-171; genus CAZBLX01. The sequence goes on from CAZBLX010000001.1 coordinate 25,292, forward strand.
ACAACTTATATCTTACCTCCTCCTCACCTAATATAAGAAAGGCTTTAGTTAAAAATTTAACTGGTTTGCTATAATCAGGAGAGGTATGCTGCATCTTTAATCTTTTCACTAAACTTTTTGCGTCTTCTTTTAAAATCTCTGCTGCTTTTTTATTTATCTTTTCAGGAGAAGGTAGCTGAGAAAATTTTTCTTCTATTACCTTTAGTCCTTCTTCTAAACCAATATAAATATCAGAGTAAGGATATAATCTTTCTACTTTTGAAGGATGAAAATACTCTTCTAAAGTATAAAACCCTATATCTAAACAAAGCTCTCCGTGCTTTCTTCCCAACGCAGAAGGTAAATTCACAATTCTACTTTCTATCAAATCTAATCCTAAATTATTCACCCTTTCTTTTAAACAAGCAGGAAACTCTTCTCTCAACTCCATCTTTTCTAAAACATCCAACTCTCCTAACTTAATTACCTCCAAATCTAAATCTTCAATTATCTGAGAACTCCAGTCTATCTCCTGTGATGTTTTATAAAGATAGGTGGGACTGCCAGTTATAGCAATTGCGACTTTATATCCTTTCTCATTAAGCTTTAAAACAACATCAAATAAAATTTCCAATAAATTCTTTCTTCCCTGAGGAGTAATAATCTGCCAGGCTTGAGGGCTAAGATAACTTGGCATTTTATAGTTCTTCTCAAAGATACCCCCGTCTTTTTTCTGCTTACTAAAATTGACAGAAATATCTCTATTTAAAACACTCATTCCTTCCTCATCATTTAACTCTTTTCTTAAAATTTCTTTACCTTCAAATTCAACATAATCTAATACTTTTTCTATTTCTTCTCTTATCCATTCATAAGGTATAGAAAAAATCTCTTTATTAATTCTTCCTTCTTCTATATCTTTCTTTATCGCTCTTCTGCTTAATCCATGAAAATCCCTTAATACCTCTATAAATTCTTTTAAAGTTACTCTCTTTAAAGGCTGATTATCTTTGGAACGGGAGGCAGTTATATCTCCAATCCTTTCTCCCTGAGGAGTGCTTAAAACATTTATCAACGACATATCATCACATAATACTCCTTTCTTGGTAACAGGATTAAAACTTTTTACAAAAATTCTAATATAAGGTTCCATTTTCCTTTGCACTACTTCTTTAACCCTTTCTTTAACTTCCTCATTCCATCTCTTGTAATTTTCGGTTACTCTTTTAATTGCTTCTATTCCATCCTCTCCTTCTAAAAACTCTACTGCCATTACTGCTCTTAAGGAAATCTCATCATAATAAGGATCATCGTAGCGAGAAATTACCATAAATACCTCACCAGGAGTAGCTACTGCTTCTCTATCTATCTTTTTAAGTTCAGCTAAAGCCTCAATTCTCTTTTTAAATACTTCCAAAATATTTTCTATAGAGTAACAGGCAGCAGGGTTGAATTCACTAATACTTACAAAAAGAGGATATTCTTTCTCTTGTGTTTTAAAAGTTACTTTATAACTTACATCTGGACGATTATGCACAGCAAATTCTATTTTTACCTCCTCTATCTTTTCTGATCTTTCCACTTCAGGAAAAATCTTTACTAATACTTCTCCTAATAATCCTTTCTCTATAAGAATCGAAATATCTTCCATATCTATATCAGGAACAAATACCCATCCTAATTTTTCCCGATGCTCTTTTATTACCTCTTCAGAAGGCATAATCTTTTCAATCTTATCTTCTCCTATAGAGTATTCTTGAGAAATAGAACCAGAAACTGCCTTCTTGATTATCTCCTCAACATCTTTATCTCCCCCATCTTTTGTTTGCTTAGAGAACTTTTTCTTAAACTTACCTCTTGGTTGTTTTACATCTCTCCTATATATCAATCTTTTAACTCTACCATAGGTAACCTCTTTTCCAGCTTTAATCAATTCTTGAATAATTAAATTTATTTCTTCCTCTGATACAGATCTTCCAAATATAAGCTTTGAATTCTGAGCCAATTTTTTTGAATCTATGATGGTAGCCTTAAAGTGTTGTAAGGCGTTTTCAACTAACCACTTATCTGATCTTTCCTCCCAATTTTTAGCTCTCTTTATCACCTTAAAACAATATCCATCAGATATCTCTACTCCAAATTTTTCTCTTACCACTCTTTTTACCTGTAAAATAGAAACTATCTTTTTCTTGTAGCTATTAGGATATCCTTTAGCCAAGAAGAAGATATCACTTGAAGGTAAATTTAATCCTTTCTTTTCAGCATAGACTTTAATTTCTGGATATAGGTCTATTATCTTTCTGTAGCTTTTAGGATAAATCTTAGCTAAACAGAAGATATTGCTTTGAGATAAACTTAATCCCTTCTTCTCAACATAGGCCTTAATTTCTGGATATAGGTCTATTATTCTCCTGTAGCTTTTGGGATAACTCTTAGCTAAATAGAAAATATCACTGGGAG
>CAZBLX010000002.1:0-27022 GCA_964492865.1 uncultured Planctomycetia bacterium
CCCAATCCAAGATCACCAGAAATGCCTATGATAGAAGTTTTATAAAATTTAGTTACTTTATAAAAAATTTTATGGCTTCAATAATCTCTACTGTCTCTTTATCGTAAAGGACTTTTATTTTGTTTTTACAAATAGCTAAAATAGTATCATCAGTTATATGGATTTCGCAAAATTCTCCATTTTCATTAACTCCAAAGGGCAGCTTGATTCCTTCTTCTTTTAGCTTTTTCTTAGGTAACATTTCTTTTTCAGTTAGTTCTTTTATTGTTTCAAGTTTTATTTCAACATACTCAACATTTCGTTTTTTTCATCTTTTCTATAGCTTCTTTTACTTTTTTACAAGGTTCGCAACCTTTGATACCAACAATTTTAAATGTTCTGTTTTTTTACGTCTCGGTTCACCTCGCCGAGTTGAATTTCGAACACCATCCGGCGGGTGTGCGAAGCCCGTAAGGGTTGGGGTAAGCGAAGCGAACCACATCCCCGCATGTTATCGAAAATCGTCATCTTATTACGTCTCCATACTTGCTAATTTAAATTTACCCTCCTGCCATACAAATACCTGAATGTTAAATTCTTTACAAACAGCTAAGATTTCAGGATCTAGATCCTTACATACGATTCCTTTTTGAATTTGAACTTTAGGATTTTCTTTTTTGAAAAGATACTCGTAAGCAATAACTTGACCAAAAGCCTCCCAATTTAATTTCGGTTTAACTTCAATGACCCATATCTTTTGATCCGTACGGACAACTAAGTCTATCGATTTTCGCCAATCAAACACACTTCCATATCTGTTCATAAAAACCATTGAACCTACTTTCACCTCTCTTTGTATTTTACCACCGATTGGATTAATCCTAATAAACTCATCTACAAGAAAATCATGTGGAGATTTTAAAGTACTAATATCTGAACATATTCCTTTTAAAAGAGTAATTCCCTGATTTAATAGAGCTTTAAGGAATCCTATAGTATAGTCTTCATCAATATTTTCAAATTTCTTACAACTTTCATAGCATGTATACCATCCAATTTGTCCATTCTCAAGTAATGCTATGACTCCAGAAATATAATAATGTCCTCTGCCCTGCCTCGATCTTAAATTTCTCGGCAGAGAATCACCAATTCGTTGTTTTAGCACTTTTGCTCTTGGCTTAAAATGCTTTTCATAAATCTCTTTTTCATGAGTTTCATCTACATATCCGTCTTTAGTTATTCTCAGATCAAAGATCTCGTACTCTATTTTATGCTTTTTATTGATTTCTTCAAGCAATGATAAAATTTTCTCGTTTTTTTCTTTTTGAGATTCTGTATTGCTACGATAAAATCTTAGTTTAAACATGTTTCTTCTCTCCTATCTTTGGCAATTTCCGATAGAGTATTGCGAATATGTGAAGCCCGTAAGGGTTTAGGTGAGCGAGGCGAACCGCATATTCGCTTGTTGTCCGAGTACGTTAGCACCAAAGCGAGCATTAGCAAGTAAAGAATTCGGCTCGGCGACACATCAATTATTGTTTCTTCCCCCTCTTTTTAGATTACAATATCGATGAACTAATCGTGCATTTGAAGGTATAGTTTTCCCACCTCTCCAATAATGTTCAATATGATCTATAACTGCATCATCTATGAGCATGATCTTATTACCACAAATAGCACAAACTGGATTTTGTTCATAAAGCTGTTTCTTAAATTCCCAACTAAAGGTTCTTGGCTCAATTTTAGGCATGCCAACAACCCTTTCCAAAGCATCGAGCCATTTTTTAAATCTTGTGGTTACTTTCGCAGTACTTGTTGTTCCAGAACCACTAATAGAATCAATAAATTCTTTGTCAGAAGTCATCATATGGAGTAATTCCTCTCTGATTACATCACTTAGAGGTATTATTTGATTTTTGTTATATCTACTAAATCCAAACATAATAATTTCGAATAAACCTACATTAATTTTCCTTATTTCCCATCTCCCATTAGGGTCTTTTTCATCACCAGGAATAAATCTTCGGAATGCTTTATCACCAAATACGCTTTTTACCATAGAAACAGTTTCTTTGAACATATGTCTTAATTCTTTAATTTTCTCTTCAGAAATGTTCTTATTGTTTTCCATTTCTCTGTTCAAAAATTGTTTCATTGGTGGTTTGTATTTCAAATATGTTTGATTGTAAAAAGCTAGAAAATGTAACACTAATTCTCTATCATACATTCTTTTATGTGGTTCTTTCAATCCTAACAAGGATAGAAAATCTTTATCTTCTGCTAATTCTTTTATGAGATCATTATACTTTCCTCTATAAATACAATTTCTTAATTCTTGATCACTAAGTTTAACAGCACCAACATTTAATCTTTCAAATATCTCAAATTTAACATCTGGGTGTGATTCTTTTTGTATTTCTATAACACGTAAAGTTGAATTTTTGATTTGTCTTTGTAAATTTTTATCCAAATCTTTAAAATATTTCCCGTTAAGGTGAGATAATACGGATAACCCAGTAAGTTTAAATTCATTATTAAGAAATCTAAACAAAGATTGTAATCGTTGTTGACCATCAATTACTGTAAGCTTACCATCAGCCTCTTCCGCTAAATAAATAATTGGAATCGGAACTTCTAACAACACAGATTCTATTAATAAACTTGCTTTTTTATTATCCCAAACGTATCTTCTTTGAAATTCAGGATCCAAAATAAGATCTCCTTCCTGCCATTGTTCAAATAATACTCGAATGGTAGAATCTTTTTTATCACTATAAACTCGTTTTTTATCTTTTGGGATTTCTATTGGTTGTTCTTCTTCGGTTGTTTCTTCTATAAATAATTCTTCTTGATTTTGTATTTTGTTATTCATATTTTCCCCTCCTTTAACTCGCTGAGTCAAGTTTTAGACAATTTGTTCATATCTGAACTGTTAAAATATACTGGCATCTCTGAAAATACGACTTATTTACATAATACATCTTTTAAGGATTATACCATTTTTATTTTTTTCATTTTTTTACTTCTTTTAATCATTGTTTTACCACTTCTAAAGTGCTCTCAAGAAGGTTTATTTTATTCCAAAAAAAATTTTTTAGGTTTAAGATAAATATAAATTTCCATTTTGTTAAATTTTTATATTTTATTTTTATATTTTAAATTTTTATTTTAAATAGTTCTTGAATATAACTTAACTTTTAAAAAAACAATATTATAGCAAATAAAAACAAAAAATCAAACATCTTTTTCTCTTCTCAGAAAAGGATTAATAAGTTTCAATTATGGTTGATTCAAAAAAAAAGAAATAATTTTATTTTTTCTGCTTTTTCCCTTGTGCAACCAAGTTGAAAGGAGACTTTGAACGAGTTAAAACGCCATTAAATTGACTTCTTTTGATTTAGATTTTTCAGAATTATACATTTTAATCATGCAAGGAAAAAACTTTTGATCAATAGAATTTATTTAAAATCTATTATTTTTATTTTTTTGACAATTTTTGGTTCCATCATAGTTAAATATTTGATTTTTAAAAATAATACTTTAAAGTAATTTTTTACTTTTAACAATCAATTTTGTATTTTTGCTTCTTTATTATATTATTCATTTTTTTATATTTAATTATTTCCATAAGTTATTGAATATTTTTCAATTTAGCTCAATTTCTAACTTTATACCTAAATGATCATTTGATTTCATCTAATAACTCCCGAATTTTTAAAAATGGGAAATATAAAAGTTCTCTGCCAGTCCACTTTTGGAGTTTGCTGTTAATAACTTCTTCAATTAATTCTTTATCATGCTCACTTTCAAGTAATTTTTTAAGTTTATTTTTCCAGTTTTTATAATTCCTTGTAGGCGGAGTTTGTCCGATTTCTATTAAATTTTTTAATATAAATTTTCTTTTTTCTTCAATTTTATGAGTTGCATTATTCTTATTTTTTTCTTCTTCATACTTTTTGTATTCATTTTCAAGACCTTTATTTTTGAGCCATTTAGTTTTTTCATTTTTTTCTAAAAGGAAGAATTCAGCAGCATCAATTAAGTTGATCTTTTTTTCTTCTAATAATTTTCTAATAAATTTTTTTTCTTTCTCGTTAGGGGACACAATCTCTTTTACATGTCTTCTTATGTAATCCTCAATTTCAATTAAATCCATTGTTTTTAATAATCCTCCAGGATTTTTGATATTCTTATCTTTTTCCATTACCGCAAGGAGCCATTTTTTTACGTTTAGAGGAAGTTTAACTCCTTTTTTATTAGATTGATTATTTTGTACCTGAAGGCTCACTTTTTTGAAAATTGAGAGTGAATTTAAAGGAAAGCTTTCAATTAGGCTTGTTAGAGTTTGATATATCTGATCAATTTCAATCTGACGGAGTTGTCTTAACCAGGAACTTGATCTATTTTCTTTTAATGTGGTTAAGGATTCCCAAATTTTTAATAGTTTATCTGGATTTTCAAGAAGATCTGTAAAAGTTACAATTTGATTTGATAAAGATATTACATCCTTGAAACCAAGCTGCCTAAGAAGCTCAGAAAATGTCTTGATTTTAATATTTTGTGCTTTTTCATAACAAAGGCAGGTGTAAGCCTCAAAAATTTGACAAATTTTAATCACCATTTCTTTAATATAATTGACAGAAATTTTTTTCTCATTTGCACAATTTTTAAAATATTGAATTAATCGCCCGAATTTTAAAGCTCCACCCAGATCATAAGCATTTATTTCATAATGGCTGCGGCACCTCTTTGCTTTTTCTTCAAATTTAAGTTTACGTGTTTTAAAGGCTAATTCTTTATCATAACGTCCAGAGATATATGAAATCATACCCTTCAGGTATAGTTCTTTCAATGCTGTCCTGATTGTGTGAAATTCAAGACATGTGAATTCTTTAATATTTTGGTAACTTTTAAATATAACTTTACTTTCAGGAGATAAGGCGGAAAAGAAATGCGTTAGCACAACAAAGGCAGAGGGGCTAAAAATTCCAGGGATTTCTAAATACGTTTTAAGCGCAGTAAAATATGGATTAATTTCTTTATGAATTTTGAAATAATCTTCGAGATTGTTTAATATTTTCTTTTCCATATTTTTTATTTTTCGCTTTTTTTCTTATTAAGCCATTCTACAATATCTCTATAAAGCCAGCCCACACGCCGATCACTTAGACGAATTGGCTTAGGGAATTTTTTTCTTTTTATGAGAAAGTAAATTGTAGACCTCGGAAGGCTTGTCAATTCTATTACTTCGTTGATTTTTAGAACTTTTGATTTTTCTAAAAATTTTTCTTCCATTTTTATCCCCCCTTTTTATTAAATCCACTTGAATTTACCTAAAATTTATGGTAAAATCGAAGAAAAAAATTTTAAAGTTTATAAATGAAAAAATTTCTTCGGAGAAATGAATCTACAATTTGAAAGTTTTATTTGGAATAATAAAGAATTTCGACAGATGATAGATAAATTTTTTAATTTTGTAGCTAATAATATGAATGAATTTCAACAGGGGTTGTTATTTAATTTTTTTATTAATATTAAATTTTTTCCTTTATTTTTTTTATTTGGACTCCTTGATAAAGAGCATTTAAAAACTTTTAAAATAAAAAAAGATATTCTTTTTATCTTCTTACAAAAGGGGATTGTATACCAAAGCCTTGATAATGGTTTTATCTATTATGGTTTTAATGAGGAAATAAAAATAAAAAATTTCAAAATAAAAACTGTTATAGCTTATATTTTAGAAATTTTATTTAGATTCCTACGAATTCAACAAAAAAGACCTATGCGTTTTGTATTAAAAGCAAAGAAAAAGAAAATTTCAGATAAATTTGATGAAATTATTAAAAAATGTAAGCCTCTTCCACATGATTTACCATACCTTTATATTGATGAAGAATTTATTTTTATTTGGAAATATAAGTGGAAAAAAGAAACAAAAAAGCTAAAAATTCAAATTGTTATAACTTCACCTAAATGGATTGAAAAGTTGTTCATTTATCATCTTTTTGGTATTACTCGAGTTGTATTTTTAGATGAAAGACTTTTTGATATATTTTTTTATTTATGGTTTTCAAAGTCATTTCTCAAGGAAGGATCAAGCGCTTTCTATCTTCTAGACTATGTAGAGCATTTCGAAAAAGATAAAGAATTGATCAAAGAAATAATAAATGAATTTTTACAAAAGAAATTAGCTGAAGGTTTTTTTAATAAAAAAGCTTTACATGTAGAAGATGTTTTAAAAGATGTAAGAAAAATTATAAAAGAAATTAAAGGACAGATAAAATACAAAATAACAAAAAATTGCTTGATGTGTGAAAAACCTATTGAAAAAAACCGTTTTTGTAAAAGATGTTATGATATAAGATATTTAGGAAGAGAATTTTTTGAAGCATTAAAAAGAAAAGGATATCTTGAGAAGTATTTTAAAGGTACTTTATCTGAAAATGAAAAAAAAGAAGTTAAAAAATTTTTAGATGAAAAATTTAAAAATAATTATAAATTTGAAACTTATGAAGATTGTTTTAAAAATTGGATCGATTTTAATAAAAGAACCCAATGGCAATATGAAAAGAAAGTAAGTAAAGAAGAAATAAATTTTTTAGAAAAATTTTCTTGAACACTTAGATTTATTTTTATGAGGCAAGAAATTCAATTGCCTCAATAATTTCTGCTGTTTCCTTATCATAAAGAACTTTAATTTTATTCTTACAGAAAGCAAGGACCACTTCATCAGTTGCGTATATTTCACAATATTCCCCTTCTTCATTTATTCCAAAAGGAACTTTCGTTTCTCCTTCTTTTAATTTGTCTTTAGGCAAAAGTCCTTTTTTAGCTAATTCCTTTATTATTTCTGGCTTTAATTCAACATATTCAACATTTTTCTTTTTCATTTTTTCAATAGCTTCTTTTATTTTTTTGCAAGGTTCACAATTCTCAATTCCAACAATTTTAAATTTTTTTTCTTTCATATAAACCCACCTCCTTATTTATTAAAAATAATTCAATAAGAAAAATTTCAATTAAGGTAAAATTTGCTAAATCTGATTTGGCAAAATTTAGCAACTTATTTGGTAAAATTTAGTAAATCAAATTTAGCAAAATTTGCTAAATCAGATTTAGCAAAATTTGCCAGAAAAAATTTAATAAATTAATTCTAATAAAATAAACTTAATAAAAAAATCTAATAAAAATATATACACACACATAAAAATCACTTCCTCTTTTATTGTGTGTGAAATAATAAAAACTTTTTTAAAATTTTTCTCATTAAAATACATAAACAAAATTTGATTAAAAGAAAAAATTTTTCATTTTGAAATCACTCTTTAAAAGTGGGAAAAACTTGATTTTCTAATAAATATGTTTTAAATCTCTTTTAAATGTAAAAAATGATCAAAAAAGTTGTTTTTTAGAAGGCTTATAAAAATTAATTTTTGAAAAAAATTTAAAAAAATCTTTTAATTCAAAAAAAGTTTTTTTTAACTTTATAAAGAGCTGATTTAGTTTTAAAAATCTTTTATCTCTTTATTTCTCTCTTAACAAATTTTTAAAATCAAAACTTTTCATCTTTTTCATTTTTTTTAAACCAAAAAATTCAAAACTAACTTAGTTTTTTCAATTTTTTAAAAATGTTCAAAAATTAGAAAATCCTAAAAGGACATCTTGAAGCTTGATTACACTTTGCTTAGAAGACATACTATTTTGTTTGTTTTATTCTGTTTCACTTTGTTTCATAGTTGTTTCAAAAATATAAAACAACAAAAACTTAGAATTTTATCAGGGTTAGGCAGTTATTGTTTCACTGTTCATAGGGATAAAAAAACTAATTGTAATATGTTTCACTGTAATATGTTTCACAATATTTTTTTATTTAATTTAAAAAGATTTTTTTATTTTTTTAACTTTTCTTTAAAAAGTTCTTTTTTATAATTATTATTTGAAATAGTAGAAGAAAAAATTTAAAATTATTTTTAGTTGGAATATTTTTGATATTTTTTGCTTTTAAGATAATTTATATAAAACTCTAAAAACTTTAACGAAGAAAAAAAATTAAAAGGAGATATATTTAAAATTTTAGATTTAAATTTTTTAAATAAAAAAATTAGATGTTTAAAATTATTTGGGATAAAAAATTAAATGGTGTTTTATTAAAAAAAAGTATAGATCATTTAGAAAGTATCCCTCCTCCTCGTCCTGTATTTTTTGAAGAATTAGAGCTTTTAGGTTTAAATAAATTTTGGGATTACCCCAAAGTTCAAGAACCATTACTTTGGGCTATTGGAAGAAAGTATTACTATAAAGGAGAGCCTGTAGCCGAAGCTAAAGGAGGCAACATATTTGAACCCCCTAAAATAGTACTCACAGAAAAAGGGCAAAACCTCAAGTTGGAACCAATAGATATTAAGGAAGTGATTGAAAAGAATAAAGAAGCTTTATTTGTGCTGGAGAATGAAGCTTTGGATTTTATAGAGCATACATATAAAGTTTACAAAAAGAAGGGTTACTTATTTGCTGTGTCTTACAGTGGAGGAAAGGATTCACAGGTCGTATTAGACCTTGTAACAAGAGTTATCCCTCCTGATGATTTAGTAGTCATCTTTTCAGACACCACAATGGAAATTTCGTATACGTATGAGAATGTAGAAAAAACTAAAGAAGAATATACGAAACGATATCTTGGATTAAAATTTTATGTAGCAAAGCCACCAAAACCAGCAATAGAGTTCTGGAAAGAATTGGGGCCACCGAGTATAAAACAAAGGTGGTGTTGTACAGTTACGAAAACAGCACCATTTCATAAAGCTCTAAAAAACATTTTAAAAGAAAACGGAAATTATGATTCTCTTATAAAAATATTAGTTTTTGAAGGTGTCAGATCTGATGAAAGTGCTATAAGATCAAGGTATGAGAGAATAAGAAGAAACATTAAACATTTTTATCAAATAAATGCGGAGGTCATCCATAATTGGAGCAGTACAGAAGTGTTTCTTTATTTATTCCTAAGGAAACTAAATATTAACAAAGGTTATCGATTTGGTCTTGATAGAATTGGTTGCAGTTTATGTCCTTTTGCATCATCGTGGAATGAGCATATTTTATATAAAATACAGAAAAATATGTTGAAGAAATTTATAAATGTAATTTATGAATATGGGAAAGTTCTAGGCTTATCGAATTCAGATATTACTACATTCATAACAGACGAACAATGGAAGAAAAGAGCAGGGGGAAGAGGTATAGATAATAATGGTACGACATTACTTTTCTCTTTTGAGGGTAATAATATAAAGGCAACACTAAAGAAACCTAAAGAGAATATATTAGAGTGGCTTAAGACTGTTGGAGATTTACATTATAAAGTAGAGTCAAAAAATAAAATAATGGGTGAAATAAAGGTAGGAAATGAAACTCTTCCATTCATTATAAATAAGAAAGAAGAAAATCTAAAAATTTGCATAAACACAGGTCTAAATCCTGTTACAAAAGAAATGATAAAAAAAATATTATACAAAACTACCTATTGTGTTCATTGTGGGGCTTGTGCTGAAGAATGCCCTACAGAAGCATTAACGATAAATTCATCTGTCAAAATAAATACAGATTTATGTATTCACTGTGGAAACTGCTTAAATTTCGCTGAAAAAGGTTGTTTAGCTGCAAAATCACTTACAACATATGGGGGTGAAAAACCTATGAAAAGAGATAGAATCGCTACAAGCAAATTTCAGAATTTTGGATTGAGGAGGGATTGGTTAATTTTTTTCTTACAAAATCTAAATGATTGGTTTTCAAAAACTAATCTTGGAAATCGCCAAATAGAGTCTTTGAAGACTTGGCTTCGAGAAAGTGAACTTTTAGACAAAAATAATAAACCGACTGCTATTGCAAAATTGCTTTCAAAAATTATAAATGATGAACTACTAATATGGGAAATCGTATGGACAAACCTATATTACAATGTGAATCTGATAAAATGGTATCTAAATACCTTCGATTGGGGCACAAGTATTTCAGGAAAAGATTTAGTAATAAAATTAGTAGAAGATGATAGCAACGCTAAAGAAAAAACCGCTAAAAATGCTATCTCATCGCTCTTTAATCTCTTTGATTGTTCACCTATTGGATACGAATTAAAAATAGGCGTTATTGAAAAAATAGGAAGAGAAAGATATGTTAGGAAAATTGGTACAGATAATATTCATTCATTGGCAGTTGCATACAGCCTTTATAAGTCAGCAGAACATATAGGAAGAAGAGACTTCACCATATCGGAATTGTACAGCAAAAAATTTAAAGGAGGACCATATAAATTATTTGGGATTTCAAGAGATAGGTTGGAAAGAATCTTAAGAGGTCTTCAGGAAGATAAAGAGCAAATCCTAAAGGTGGATTTAGTTGCAGACTTGGATAATATTCGTTTGAGGGATGACCTTTCATCTTTGGATATAGTAAAAATTACGGAGGCGAGGTTAAAATGAGGTATGATGAAATTATAGGATTGAATGATTACTTTCAACCTGTTTATGATTTAGAAAATGAAATTGGAACATACTGGAAAACATTTATTCCTAACGAAAAGTGGTATAAAGTACTCTCTGAAATGATAAATTCGCTTGAAAGTAGTAAACCCGAAGAAAGAAAATCAATATGGCTTCAGGGAGCTTATGGCACCGGAAAAAGCCACGCAACTGCCGTTGTAAAGCATCTTCTTTTTGATGATCTTAATGAGATAAATGACTTCATTGAAAATCTGGAAGAACAAATAAAATTTAAAATAGAAAATTTCCGTAAAAATAAGAGGGTTTTTCCATTTGTTTTAAAGGGAACGTCCTCAATTATTGATAATAGAACTTTTGCATTGGTACTTGAAAGATCGGTAAAAAATGCCTTAAAGAAAGAGGGGATTGAACTCGTTACAAAAACTGATTTTGATAAAATGATTACAAAATTAAAAAGTGATGAGATAAATTGGGAAAAAGTTTTCAAGGGAACAGAGTTAGAAGTTTATGGAACCAAAGAAGATATAATTTCTAAGCTTCAACAAGGGAATATCAATATATTAACCAAAATAGAAGGCATACTTTCACAAAAAGGTATTCATTTCTCTACTGAAAATATTGCAAACTGGTTGGTAGAGGTAAAAAATGAACTAAAAAATAAAAGAATTGCAGATTATTTGGTAATTTATTGGGATGAATTCACTGGAATTTTGGAATTGCCTAAATCTGGTCTATTATTGACAGAATTGCAAAATATAGCAGAATTATCTATCAATAAAGGTGTTTATTTGTTTGTTGTCGCTCATAGAAAACCCTACCGGACAAATATTTCAAGAGATGATGTAGAAAAAGTTCTTGGAAGATTTAAAGTATTGGATTATTCAATGGAGCCTATAACCACTTACCACATTATCAACGCCGCTATTAAGAAAAAGAATATGTACAAATTTACAGAGATTAAAAATAAATATATAGATTCGGTTAAATCTCTAATAAAAGAAATTACTGAAGGCGAAGGAACACAAGTTCAAAAGTCCTTGGAAAATCTTTTTCCAATCCACCCATATACCGCATATTTGGCAACTTTTATAGCAAGAAATATTGGTTCTACAGAAAGGAGTATATTCGAATTCCTTTATGGTAAGGCAGGAGTGGAAACTAGTTTTAAGAAATTCATAAAAGAAAATCCAAGAGAGAATGGAAAAGTATTTTTGACAGCGGATTATCTCTGGGACTTTTTCTATGAAGAATTTGAAAGGATGGAGAGTGAGAAAGTTCATGCTGTACTAGAAAAATTTAAGCTCTATAAGGATGTCTTAGAGGAGAAAGGTGATAAATATTTGTCTGTATTTAAAGGTGTTCTTCTACTAAACCTTCTTTACAGATTTGTGGAAGTTGAGGAATCTTCTCTTGTTGTTCCTTCTGAGAAGAATATAATTAATCTTTTTGCTGGTGCTATTGATCAGAAAGATTTAACTAGCATTCTATCATTCATTGATGACAAGCAAATAATCAATAAAACACCATATAACTTATACTTAATTACAAGCTCAGGTCTACCATTAAGAGAAGTTGAAACCGAAAAGAATAAGATAAAAAGTGAATATAATACAATAGACAGAATACTAAATAATAAGCAAGAAAGGGAACTACGAGATATCATTAGTGCTTCTGTAAATAGAGATGTTGAATTCATAACAATGGATGCTAGTTTAAATGAGCATCTAATAAGGAAAAAAATAGAAAAAGCCTTTAAAAAAGATTATACAATCCATCTATGTTTGTTTTTGGGAAAAAGTGAACAAGAATTACAACAAATAAAAAATGTGTTAAAAAAGATTTCCAACGAGGATGACTTCAGAAATATAATTTTTGTCGTATCTGAAGTAGTCCTAGATGACAAAACATTTAATAGATTCGTAGAATACAAAGCAAGGGCAGCAGTTGCAGATAAGCATAATTACTCAGAAGAGCGAAATATAAACGAGGAATATGCAAAGAAAATTATTGATGACTGGATTAATCAAGTAAAATCTAGATACATTGAATGGTTCTTGCAGAATGAAGGTGGTAAGGAATTAATGAGTCAGTTTAGCAGAAAGATAAACGAGGAATTGTCTAGGAAGATATTTTCTTATGGTTTAGAAAATATAGAGAAAACACAAGAAAACAGGAATATTTGGACATACAAACGATCTAAAACCTCTGCTGAAATATTTTTATTCGCCAATAGCAGAAAGGATATAGAAGAAAAGACATCTAAAGGTCCAGAAAGATATCTACAAGAGATTATTAAAGACAACAATGGGGAATACATTGTAGATATAAATTTAAAAATAAAAGATGACATTTTTGAAAACCATCCCCTGAAAAAGATGTATTTAGAAATAAGAAAAGTCTTTGAAAAAGAAAAAGATAGCGGAGTATTTAATTTAGGAGATGCTCTAAGATTCCTAACCAAACCACCTTATGGATTGTACCCTAATATGGTTAATATGGCAGCAATTGGCTTTTTAATGAGAGAATATATTGGTAAACTTTTTGAAGCTGGAACAGGAATACCAATTCAAAAAGAGGTAATGAGAGATAAAATATTAACTTTGTTTGATTACTGGGAAAAAGAAACGCATAGAGAGAAGTTGGAAGTTCGTTTTGGAACAGAAGATGAAGAAAAACTTATTGAGATTTTGAAAGATTTATTTAAACTTGAGGATGTTAGAAGTTTGAATGATGCAAGATGGAAGGTAAGAGAATGGGTTAAAAAGCAAGGCTTTCCAATATGGGCATTCAAATTCGCAGAGAATATTAATGAAAATACTGCGAAAGCTATAGATGCTATTTTTGAACTCGTTCAATCAATTGATAGGGAGCTTACGTATGAAAAGATAAGGGATTACTTAAATGCTATAGAGAAAGTAAGGTATGATCTTGACATTTTAATAGACCGAGAAAATTCGAAGGAATTGTTTAAAAAGTGGTTGGAAAGTATTGAAGGAGTTGAAATTTCATCCGCAGATATAGAAGAGGTTATAGAGTATATTAGAAAAAATATGCAGGAAGAAGTTGCTTCTTGGACAGAAGATAGAGTTAGAGAAAAGGTTAAAGATTGGTATACTAAGAAACTCAAAAACCAAATTAAAGAATTGAAACAAACAAAGGTGAGTGATGAAACTAAAATGTCTACTTCTCAGTATGATGAATCTCCCTTTACCATATTTAAAAAAAAGAAGAAAAACATTAAACAACAAATTGAGAACTATTCTGCAGAGAAGCTCAGAGTAATTTTAATTAAACTGATAGACGAACACCCTGAGATTATAGAAACAATTGAAAAGTATCTGAAGGGAGTTTAATGGGGGTAGAAAAATTCCATTCTCTTGAAGAGTTATACGATAGAATAAAGCAAGACAGATACTCTAAAAGGATCTCTGACAAAAGGTTTCCAATAAGATTCATCTTCGTCAATTCTTTTAAAGAATTACGAGAAATTATTAGATATCTAATTAAAAATTGTAATATTGAAAGTAGAGAAATAACGGAACTCTTATTCGATAAAAATCAATGGTTAACAACTGATGAGATAGTAAATTGGATTAAGGAAATACCTAACAATGCTGTTGTGGTACCACTTTCGGAATTTCTGAGATTTCAAGGTAAAGAAGATTTTTATAGAACCTTAAAAAGCCTAACTGAAATTGAAAAGCAAAACAATATAAGAATTTATGTACCCTTAATTGGTTTGTGGGAAAGATTTGAACAAGAATTCTGGATTAATTTTTACAGAAAGGAAGAATGGGCACCGGTTTGGAAGTTAGAAACCTCTTCTCAAAAAATAACTATATATCAAATAAATTTTGATTTAGATTATAAGAATATTTCCTTAAAAAATCTTGCAGTAATATCTACTACTGAAGAATGGCTAAGTGTTTGGAAAAGGGAAAATGTGAAAGGAATTTTGTCCCTGTCTAAACCTTTGTCATATTTTTATAAAAATTTTCTCCCAGATCAAGCATTTGAGTTGAGAGAGATTTTAAATCAAAAAGAATTTCTTGAAGAGATTTTTGGAATCAAGGTTCCGATAGAGCTTAAAGAGAATGAAGTAGAGTTTTGGAACGAACTTATAAAGGAGGTAGGCAGATATAATGAGAAAGGACTAACCATAGAGAACATATTTTTGAGACATTTTAATTTTAGAAGTATAGAAAGATTAACACCCAAAAACTTTCTTACTCTCTATTTGGAAACCAAAGAATTTTATGAAAAATGGCTAATTAAAAACCTTTTCTTAGCTTTAGATAAGTTTAAATTTTCCTATTTATATAAATGTTTCAAAAGATTGAGGGAATTAAAAGAGAAGGATTTGATAGAAAAGTTATGGTTAGAAATATTTCACTTACCTTTTGAAACGTTAACTAAAGATGTTTTTTCCGAGAGGAAAGAATTTTTAAACCTTATACACAAGAATCCTAACTTCTCAGCTCAATTTGTAGAAAGAAAACTTGCCAATGCACTTGACAATATAAAAAATTACCCATTAAAGAAAAAGCTTGAATATCTAACTAACATAACATTTACTGAGAGGAAATACCTAATTTCTGAACTTAAAAATGTTGACATCCAAGAAATTCAAAGACTCCTTCCTAATTTAAAAAAGATTTATCCAGAATTAGCCTATTATTTAGATTGGGACCTAATAAAGCCTGATAATGAAGTGGATAATTGGATACTCGAATATTTTAAGGAGTACAACTATTCAAAAGTAAAGCATACTAAATCGCCAAAAATAGAAGAACTAATTAATAATAAAAATAAAAACAAGTCTACTTTTTCAAAGTGGTATTATTCACTGCCTAAAGCAAAAATAGAAGAGAATATTAAATATGTGTGGGTAGATGGGTTAGGAGCAGAATGGTTTCCTTTAATAGTTCATCTACTCAATAAGTATGGTAAAGAGAACAGAAGAGTTATAAAAAAGATAATGCTTACGCGAGTCAATTTGCCAAGTACTACAGAATGCAATAACTATGAACTTGAAAAAATTGAAGATTTAGATAAATACATCCACAATCAAAAACCATATAAATATCCAAATGACCTAATCAAAGAAATTGAACTTATAGAAAAAATCGTAAAAAAAATTATTGAAATGCCATATAACAAAATTGGTATTGTTTCTGATCATGGATTCAGTTTTTTGTGTTTGAAAGATTTTGGTAACTTTAAAAGACTTGATTTGCAAAATGCCGAACATGAGGGGAGATGTATGTGGATTGACGGGGTAGATTACAAGGATGATGAGTATTTTATTGTGTGGAACGTTGATGAAGGAAATTGTCGGGGTAGAAAAACTCTTGTAGCATTGAAACATGTTTCATTAAATAATACTCCTTATAGAGAGGTTCATGGAGGAGCTGCTCCCGAAGAGGTTTTAGTACCTTATATTATAATAGAAACTGAGAAAGATAAAATCAAATATAAAATTGAAGTTATTAATTCTGAAGTTTGGATAACCAATCCGGTAGTTCAATTTAAAATACACCCACAACCTTTGTATATTCCTGAAGCTTTTTTCAATGAGCGGTCATTGAATGTATCATACGAGAAAGAGAATAATGTCTACAAGATAGATTTAAAAGGCTTAAAAGTTGGGACGTACACGATAATATTGAAGATAGGAGATATAGACTATCAAATAAAGGTAACTATCAGAGGAGGATTTAAAGAAAGGGATCTTCTATGAATGAGTTAGATAAAAAAATAAAAGGGGTATTTCCAGAAGAATCTGTATTCAAAAGCCCAAAGGAGTATAGAGTATTCTCTGGATATAATCTACCTTCTTTTGTTAAAGATTGGATACTAAGGAAGTTTACAGATGAGTATGGAAATTTGGATGTGGATACTTTAAAACTTTTTTTGAATACTCATATTGCACATAAAAGGAGCAAAATAAAAGGAACTCTTTTAAACGATTTAAATGAGGTCACATTACTTGCAAGAATTGTAATAGAGCCAGATATAAAGTCAGGGATATTGAGATTTTCTATACCAGATATTGGTATAAAACTCAATGAAGGTAGGATTCCTCAATATATTGCTAAAAAGTTCCCGGAATTAAAAGGAGGAGAAGTTTGGGGTGTTATTAAATTAGTTTATATTCCGCCTGAAGGAAAACAGAAAGGAGCAATAGAAATAGTAGACTATAAACCGTTTAAACCTTATGAAGTAGATGTAGAGTATTTCAGGGAGAAACGAAGAGAATTTTCTTTAGAAGAATGGATAGACGTTCTGATACGTTCTATGGAATACAACCCTGATGGTTTCGAATCGCTTTCTCAAAAGTTATTATTTCTAGCTCGTCTTCTCGTTTTTGTTGAACCAAACTTAAACATGATAGAACTCGCACCTAAAGGAACAGGTAAGTCTTATACCTACAATAATCTAAGTAAATATGGCTGGGTTATAAGTGGTGGTGTTGTTTCAAGGGCAAAGTTGCTTTACGATGTAGCCCGTTCAACTCCTGGCATAATAACCCGCTATGATTTTGTAGTTTTAGATGAAATTGAGACTATAAAATTTACAGATCCAAGTGAATTACAAGGAGCTTTAAAAAATTATTTGGAATTGGGAAATTTTTCTGTGGCGAACTATAAAGGAGTTTCTTCTGCTGGATTTATGTTATTAGGAAATATTCCTTTGACTAAAGATATGAAACCTATATATAATAAGTATTTTATTAATTTACCTTCTTTTTTCCGAGATTCTGCATTGTTAGATAGATTTCATGGCTTTATTAAAGGGTGGAAATTACCTCGAATGAGGGAAGATCTAAAATTGGAAGGTTATGCATTAAATGTAGAATATTTTTCTGAAATATTACATAAATTAAGAACAATTCCGGATTTTGCTAAGGTAGTTGATTCTTTGTTAGATATACCTAAAAACGCAGATACGAGAGATACTAAAGCTATAGTAAAAATATGCACAGGTTATCTAAAACTGCTTTTCCCTCATGTATATAAGAGAGAGGACATTAGTAAAAAAGAATTTGAAACATTTTGTTTAAAACCTGCTTTAGAAATGAGAAGAATAATTAAAACTCAAATTAGTTTAATAGACGAAGAATTTAGTAATGTATTGCCTGAAATTAAAATAAAGCAAAATTGATATTATTGAAAACCTTATTTTTAAATATTAAAAATAATTAAGTAATTACGGGGATTTAAAAACTCAAGAAATTTTTAAGAAATACCCAAAATGGGAAGAACTTGTTAAAATGTAGTTTAAAAGCAGTAAGATGAAATTGTATCATCTTGCAGATCTTCATATCGGGGTTAAGGATTCTCATACGAGGCTTGTTAAAGAAAAACTTTCAGCTCTTCTTTCCGAGGCAGAAAAAGAGGGAGTAAAATTCATACTTTTTGCTGGAGATGTATTTCATACAAATTCCCTTCCTACATCTGAAGTTCGGTGGTTTTTTGAACTTCTTGCAAATTGCTCAACTATTAACTTTGTTCTCATTCCTGGAGGCGGAAGGGGACATTTCGCAGAAGTCTCTGGACATGATGCCTGGGCAGAAGATTCTATTTATAAACGCTATGAAATTCAAAAATTTTTTTCTTCATACCCTCACATAAAACTTCTTACTCCAGAAAAACCAGAAGAATTTTTTGAAAAAGAAAAGGTATGTTTTTATGCAGGGTTTTTCGGACTTCCGCCTGAAAGGTTAAATCACTCTGCTGATTTTCATGTTGCTATTATGCATGGAGCTTATGGAGAAAGAAAAGAGTTTGAAGAAATTTCGCTATCTTCCGAAATAGTTCAAAAATACGACTATATCGCTCTTGGACATTATCATACATTTAAACAAGTTGCTCCTAATGCCTATTATAGTGGAGCTTTTATACAGTTTGAATATCAGCCCTTTATAGATGCAAAAAGTGGTTATATAAAAGCGGAAATAGAAAAAGGAACAATTCCAAAGGTTACTTATCGGATTTTTGAAGATGCTCCTCAGTTTCTTCATCTAAAAATTCTTCATGAAAAGGATTTAGAATTTTTAAAAAATCTTAATTTTCCCCTCTGCAAGGTAAAAATTTCTGCCTATCTTGAAAGATTTAACCCAGAAATCAAGGAACTTGTAGAAAAGTGGGGAGACTGCATCACCATTTTTGAAAAAGCAGAAATTAAGGAAGAAAAGCTTATATTTATAAATGCTTTAGAGGAGCTAATAAAGGAAAAAATCCCAGACACACTAAAAGAAGAAGTGAGAGAAACACTTCTTTATGCCCTTCAGTTTAAAGAACTTTTCCTTAACGAGTTTGTTCAGTTTCTTATAAAAAAGTATGAAATTTAACAGAAAGGAACGGAAATGAGGCTTAAGAAGATAAGGTTTACTAATTATGGAGTGCTTGAAAATAAAGAGTTTGAATTTAAAGAAAATCCCTTTTTGTTGGTAGCTCCAAATGAAAGCGGAAAAACTACATTAGTTCAGGGAATTATAGACACTTTTAAACTTTCTCCTGAAAATTTAAAAAAACGAATTACTACTGGGAAAGATATTGAACCTGTAATTACTCTTGAGTTTGAAATAGGTGGGGTGGAATACGAATTAAAGATTAACGCTCAGGAAAACAGATTAAGTCTTAGAGGAAAGGACGGGACAGAACTTTCAAGCGATTTAGTTATAAAAAGATTTTTTGAAAAAAAAGGATATAACTTTATTTCTTCTGTTGTGGAAAATCTTTTGATAATCAGAGAAAAAGAGATTTCAAGAACTGATGTAAAAAGTGGATTGAAAGAACTTTTTGACTCTGTACTTGGGCTTGAAGCTATAAGGAAAGTAAAAACTTGGCTTGATGAAAAATTTCTTCGCAAACAGGAAGGAGCATATTTTCTTAAACGAACCTTTCTTGGATATAAAGAAGAAGAAATAAGAAAAGGACTTGAAAGGGTGAGTAAAGAACTTGAAGAAAAGAAAAAAGAACTTGAGAACTATGAGAGGGATAAAGGGGAGCATGAAAAAATTTCAAAAGAGCTTGAAAAAAAGAAAAAAGAAAAAACAGAGCTTGAGAATCAACTTGAGAAAAAGAAAAGAATTTTTCTTCTTGCAAAAAAGGAAAAACTTGAAAAGGAAATTGGGAAGCTTAAAGATGAGTATAAACAAAAAAAGAATAAGAAAGTGGAATTAGAGAAAGAAATACAAAATAAAAAGGACAATCTTGATAAGATAAGAGAGGAACTAAGTAATAAGGGGCAGGAAAGAGTTCGGTATAAAGAGCAGATAAAAAATCTTCCTGTTAAGAGAAAGGAGTTGGAAAAAGTCGATCAAAAAATAAAAGATTTCAAGAAAATAAAAGAACTTGAAGAAAATCTTGGGAATTTTAAAAATATTTCAAGTGAAAACCTTTACCAAGATTTATATGAATGGCAAAATTATGAAAAACTTTTAGAAAATTTTTCTCAGGGGATAATTCGGATAAAACAAGCAGAAGAAGAAGTAAAAGTAATTATTGAGGATGAAGAAAAATCCCTTTTTGCTGAAGAAGAAGTGATTTTTAAAGGAAAGGCAGAGGTTAAATATAAAGACCTGGCAATGGAGGTGTTCCCCACTATTGAATTGAAAGAAATAGAAAAGAAAGTGGCAGAGCTTAAAAAAACTTACGGAGATCTGGAAAATCTTAAAATTCTTCATGAGCGAGCTAAGGAAAGAGAGAACCTTCTTGCAAAATATTCTGGAGAGGAAATGAAAGACTTAGAAAACCTTGCGGAGAAGAAAAAGGCAGTGGAGGAGGAAATTGAAAAGCTGGAAGGATTAGAGAAAAAAATAGATAATTTTAAAGAATTGATAGAAAGTTTTAAAAAGAAAGCAGAAGAACTTGAGGGTGAAATAAAAGATTTAATTAAAAGGGATACACAATTAGCTACAGCTATTGGTGGAATAGAGAAAGAAATAGACCAAAAGAAAAAGGAAAAAGAGTCTCTTGAAGAGGAGCTTAAGGAAATGAAGTTTACACTTGAAGAAATTGAAAAAGCTAAGGAAGAAGCCGAAAATCTTGAAAAACTGAAAGAAGAAATAAAAGAACTGGAAGAAGAGGTAAAAAAAGTTTCTGAAGATGTTGTGGAGCTTAAGATAAAGGAAAGTGAATATAGAGGAAGACTTGAAAAAGTGCCAGATAAGGAGAAAGTTGAAGATCTTTATTTAGAAAAAAAGGAATTGGAGGAGAAACTTTTTAAGTTAAAAATAGTAAGGGAAGTTCTTTTTTATAGCAGGGAAATAATGGATGAGCTTTCCCAAAGACTTCAGGAAAAGTGGCTTAAAGAGTTTGAGAAAAAAACATCTTTTTATTTTGCTAAAATTACAGGAGGAAAATATAAAAATGTTTGCTTTTCTGCAGGGAATTTATTTTTTAAACATGACGAGTTTGAAAAAAACTGGGAGGCAGAAAGAAAAGATGGGACAATTTTCCCCATTGATAAGCTTTCTGATGGCACAAAAATTCAGCTTCTTCTTTCAGCAAGACTTGCTTTAATTCAGTGTTTTTATAAGTCAAAAGCTTTTTTAATTTTTGATGAGGCATTTGCTTATTTTGATAAGGAGCGAGAGAGAAATACTTTAGATATTTTAAACCATTTAGCCAAAGAAGGCTGGCAAATTATTATTCTTAGATGTAAAGAATATGCAATGAATAATTTTTGAGCACAAATTTTTAATGAGGTTATTTTTGATGCCCTCGGCTTAACCGAGGAAAGAAAGAAAAGAAGTTTACTCAGCTGTAGCAGAATTAGTAAAAAAATTTTATTTAAAAGGAGGTAAATTATGGGAATGCACTATGAAAGTTTAGATGACAAAGTCCGACTGTACATGCTTGAAGAACTTGAATTAGATATAACCACTGCTAAACTTTACATTAGTCCTAGACTCACTGAAGAAGGGGTTCGTATATGGCCTGATCTACTGCGTGAGGCATTTCGTAATTACGATGATAATTGGCTTGCTGAACAACTACGTTCACGAAAACTCTTAAAAAAAACCGAACAACGTCGGACTCGTAAAGGAATAGTTACTGTAAAAGTCCCTCGTACTGCTCCCGAAACATTGGCAGAAGGGGAATTCAATCGATTTTATATTCGAGGACTTTGTAGAGCAGTATTGGCTGACGGGGGAACAGAAGTAGAGGTTTATCGAGGCAAAGAGGTTCGGAATCCTCGCATGGAATCAGAATTGATGATTGGGCGACGTCTTCCGGCACAGCAACTTCTTGAAGATCTTCGTAAAAATCTAGGAGTTGAACCTGCATTTGGGTTGCCACCAGGGCCTAATTCCGGTCTCACTGTTAGAAGGGTGGTAAAATGATATTATAATATGCGGAGGGTAAAGTATAATGATCGAAAAAATCGTGAAGCTTTGTGGGATTGGATTGCTTCACGAACCTTTACCTTCTGGAGCCATTCAACTGAAACCTGTAACTCTTATTTACGCTGAGAACGGACGAGGAAAATCTACCTTCGCCGCTATTTGTCATTCTTTATCTTGTGGTGAAGTGCACCTTATACAGGAGAAAAAAACTTTTGGTGGCTCTTACACACCAGAAGTACATTTTCGAATACAGGGTCATAGCTTTGAATTTTGTGATGGACAGTGGACGAAGTTATGTCCAAATATTTTGGTTTTCGATGAATGGTTTATAGAAAAAAATGTATGTGTTGGAAGTCGTATTGAACCAGTTCATAGGGAAAATCTTCTTGAATTTGCTCTTGGTGAACAAGGGGTTCGCTTAAAAGACGAAATAGATGAAATTAACGAAAATATAAATCAAATCAATAACAGACTAAGAGAATTAAAAAGATTTATCTCTCAACATAGAGGTCCGTTTTCTTTTGAAGAATTTGTTTATCTCCAACAAGATCCAGATGTGGATATAAAATTAGAGAAAATACAGCAGAAGTTACGAGATGCAGAAAATATTGAAACGATTCGTAGGAGACCACTTCCTAAACCCATTTGTCTACCTGATTTGGATATTGTTTGGCTTGAGAATTTGCTTGCAAGTTCACTAGAAACAGTTGCTGAAGAAGCTGAAAGAAAAGTTAAAGAGCACATAACAAGAAATCTCGATGCCTATGGAGAAAAATGGCTTCGACAAGGTCTCGGTTATTTGGAGAAGACCACAGGATGTCCCTTTTGTGGACAAGATTTTGGGGGCTCAGATCTTATTAAGGCTTATAAGCAATATTTTACTGAGGCTTACGACAACTTCAAGCGCAAAATTGAAGAAGCATTAGAAAAAATTAAGAAAGACTTTGGAGAAGATATATGGGCATCAATTGAAAGTAATCTCAAATCAAATGAAAATGCCGAAGGTGCGTGGGCAGATAGACCAGATTTTAAATTTCCTGAAAAGCTTTATTTAAATGAAATAAAATTGACATTTATTTCTCTTCGGAACAAAGTGGTGAATATTTTAAAACAGAAATTGTCAGCTCCCCTATCCAAGATATCAATACCTGAAGACTTATATCTTGCTGCCGAAGAATATACAGCTATGCAGTCAAAAATAGAAAGTTACAATGAAGTAATTACGAAAGTTCGCAACCTAATTAGCCAATTTATAGATTCTTTAGAAACAATTAATAAAGAGGATTTGCAAGCAGAGATAAATAGACTCGAAGCAAAGAAAAGAAGATTTCAATCAGAAGTTGAAGATTATTGTGCAGAATATCTTAAACTTCAAGAACACAAATCAAGACTCGAGAGTTGTAAGAGAGAGAAACGTAAAGAACTAAATATATATATGGAACAGTTATTACGAGACTATAAAGATCAAATAAATAGCATTTTGTGGAGGTTTAATACCGGGTTTAAGATAAGTAAAATTGAAATCGCACATGTAGGGGGTACCCCAAGAACGGAATATGGTCTAGAAATAATGGGAGAAACAATTTCGGTTACATCTCAAGCAGGTCGAGCTTTTAGTACCACTTTGAGCTCAGGCGATAGAAAAACTTTGGCACTTGCTTTCTTTTTGTCTCGGTTGAAGTTAGACCCAGATCGAAGCCAACGTATCGTAATTATTGATGATCCTATATCAAGTTTGGATATTGCTAGAAGACGAGCTACACTTGAAGAATTGGTACAACTTGCCAATGAATGTGCTCAGCTTATCGTCTTATCACATGACCCTGTCTTTTTAAAAGATTTGCTAGAGCGAATAAATAAAGATCACTCTATTGAACTTCACTTAAGACGCTGTGGTAACTATAGTATTTTTGAAGAATGCAGTATTTATCGTCTATGTCAAGATGAGTATTATAAAGTTTACGAATCATTAATAAAATATCTTGAAGAAGGTTCGGAGAATAATAAATCTCAAATTGCAGAAAATATTAGAAAATACCTTGAACATAATCTCCGCACCCGGTTCCCAATCGAATTAGAGAAGGCCAAAAATCTTGGTGACATGATCCGCCGCATTCGAAATTCACCTGAAAGCTTTGGTAAATTAGCCGGTCGATTAGAAGATTTGTCCACTTTGAACGAGTTTTCGAGCCGTTATTCTCACTTATCGTCAGACCGTCCTCTGCCACCAAGCGATGCAGAATTAAAGAGGATGGTAGAATTAGCTTTAGATATAGGAAGAGGATAAAAAGGTACAAATTTATCCAATTTTAGTAATTTTTGCTGATCCTAATGAAGCAAGGAAGATGACTTATGCTGAAAAAATTTTGTGCAAAATTTGAGTTAGATTTTATCAATTCTGATATAATTGAAACAGATAGTGAGATTGCGAGAGTAAATGCTCCAATGGAGTACTTAATTTTAAAAATCTGATGAAAAAAGAAAACAATATATTATATCTTGAAGGAAAATGATGCGTCAGATTTGTGTCAGATTTTTAAAGAATATTAGAGTAGAATTTACGAAATGTTATCAAACTTTAAAAAGAAAGAGAGATTTGGTTAAATGTACGATATAGAGTATCTTTCTAAACTTTTAGAAAAGTTAGTAAAAGAAGTTGAAGAATGCTATAGAAATAAATGTTACATTGCAAGTATGATTTTATATGGTGCAATATTAGAAACACTCTTACTATGTATGTGTTTCGCTTATTCAGAACAGGTTAGAAAAACAAAAGTATATCAAAAAGTGAAGCGAAAATGTATAAAAAACAATATTAGAAAACGAGGATTTATATTAGAGTTCACCTTAACCGATCTTTTAAAAGTTAGTGAAGAATTAAAATGGTTACCAATGAAAGAAAAAATTGAGAATATCGGAGTTTTTAAAGAGTTTAGAGACTGGGTAATGTGGGTGAAGGAAACACGCAATTTAGTACATCCCGCATGTTGGTTAAAACCCGATAAATATTTTGGAAATATTCATAAGTTAATGAAAACAAGCCGAAGAAAAACTATTAAAAAATTTGTAGAAATATCAGAAGAAACGGCAGGTGGAATAAGAGAGTTACTTCTTGGGAAAATTATGAAAGATTTAAAGAGGAAATTAAAAAATAAAAAAATAGTTAAATATTCTCCTTTTAATAATCAAAATTAAAGCAATAAATTTCAAAAAAATTCCTCTAACGGAGCAAAAATACTTTTAGCTTGAGAAAAATTTATCCTTTTATTTTATAATATAAAAGGTATGAATAAAGAAGCTGAAAAATTAATTGAAGATTTTTGTGAAGTTATTAAAAATAATGAAAAATTTTTACGTGAATATGCAGAAGAAACTTATAACGAATGTATAGAATTAATAAATGATGCAATAGATTATGCATTTAAAAATAAAGAAAATTACACAAACTCCTTTTACTTTTTTTCAAATCATATTTTAATGCCTCAAAGTTATGCTGTTTGGATGGATTTATTATGTGGTAATTTACCTGCATGCTTTATGGAACTTAGATTAATATTGGAATCATTAGCTGGGTTTTCTCTTATTGATTCATTTTCTCAGGAATTTGAATTTTTTGAAAAAATGCTAAATGCTTTTTACAAAGGGAAACCTTCTGATAAACTAAAAGAGTTCGGAAATAAAATAGGAGTAAAAAATGAACCTTTTAATTTATGGAAGAAACTTTCTCAAAATTGGGTTCATCCAAAAGGATTATAAAGAGGTTAATAAGTGAAATAACTAAAAAATCAGATGTTCCTTCTTGGGCATGGATAATACCTATGGAATATACAAATTCCGATTTGAAAAGATATTGAAGAATTAGGCAAATGCATATCTAAACTTAGGGAATTAATAAAAGCTGTAATACGGTAATGATTTTTTCTTTTTAATTTGTTTTATTTTAAACTAATGAGTTAACTTTTTGTTTTTAAATCTTTTTAAAAAATTCCCTTTCTTTTCCTTCTCTTAAGGCGTCTATGTAATCAGCCCAATCTTGCATCATTTTTCTTCTATGATCTAAAAATTTTGTTCTGTTATAAGCTTCTCCAAGTCTATCAGGCACTTTGTGAGCTAATTGATGCTCAATTATATCTGGTTCATAGCCTAAAACCTCATGTAGTAAAGTTCTTGCAACTGCTCTAAATCCATGGCTTGTTATTTCATTTTTGGTATCAATTCCCATCCTTTTAAGTGCTGCATTTGTAGTAACATTACTAATAGGTCTATTCCATGAGGTTCCCATAAATACATAAGGAGAATGTCCTGTAAGAGGTTTAAGTTCTTCTAAAATTTCCATCACCTGCCTGCTTAAAGGAACTATATGTTCCTTTTTAATTTTATAAGCAATAAACCTCCATTCTTTTCTTTCCCAGTCTATATCTTTCCATTTCATATTTCTCACTTCTCCAGGTCTTTGAAAGGTATAAACAAGCATTTTTAAAGCTCCTGCAACTATAGGAGAATATGGATAACTCCATATCATTCTTAAAATACCTGCAAGTTCTTTTGGATCAGTAATTGCTGGTAAGTGTCTTTTAGGAGAAGGTGTAAGGGCTTTTCTTAAAGCTGGTGTAGGATCAAATTCAGCCCTTCCAGTTGCTATCGCATATCTTATAATTTGACCAGCAAGTTGCAATACCCTATGTGCTGTTTCAAATTTTCCCTGTTTTTCTATAGCTCTTACACAATTAAGAAGATGAGGAGCTTTAATTTCATTTATTGGCATAGATCCAAGTGAAGGTAAAAGATATTTCCTAAGTCTCGAAATTACTTTATCAGTATGAGTAGGTGCCCATACTGGTTTATTTTTTTCTATAAATTCCCAAGCTATAGCTTCAAAAGTAATGCTTTTTGCTAATTTTTCCTCTTTTCTTTTTACAGCAGGATCTATACCTCTTGCAATAAGCTTTCTCATCTCAAAAGCTATTTCTCTTGCTTCACTAAGAGATATTTCAGGATATCTTCCAAGAGCAAGGGTTTTTCTTTTGCCATTAAAGCGATAATCAAGCCTCCAAAGTTTTGAACCTTTTGGTGTTACCCATATAAAAAGCCCTGAACCATCAACTATTTTATAAGGCTTTTCTTTAGGTTGAAGTTTTCTTAAAATTGTTTCAGTTAGTTTACCTTTCATAGTTCTTATAACTCCTTA
>CAZBLX010000003.1:0-24652 GCA_964492865.1 uncultured Planctomycetia bacterium
TCAGCGGCATCATCGACGAAGTCCGCATCTACAACAGGGCTTTGAGCGAGGAGGAAATTTCAGATTTATATAATTACTATGGCTATACAACCGAAAATTACGCTGGAAGGGTTTTAGTTAGGAAAAGAGTTGACCCAGAACCTTCAGTTAGCAGTTTTGGGGAAGAAGAAGAAGTAGCGATACAAGGATACGTGAAAGACCCTTACGGAAATCCAATAGAAGGAGCGAGAGTGAATATAATTAAACAGTCAACAACAGGAAATGATACCTTGCTTGCTACAGTTACTACAGATAAAAATGGATATTACTATTATGCGACAACTGAAAAAGGAAATTTTACAATCTGTGCGTATGTAAACAGCACAACCAAAGGCGAGTGCAAACCTTTTGTTAAAATATGAGGAAATTTTTGACTTTACTTATGTTTATTTTATCGTTTTCAATATTTAGCAGAATTGGTGTATGTTACACCCCACCACCTTTTTATTCTGTTAATTTCACTCTTGAAACACCATACACCCCACCACCTTTTTATTCTGTTAATTTCACTCTGGGACCGACAATAAGATATGTGCAACAGCACATCAATTGCTCTGATAGTATAATTAAAATAAGCAATATTAACAGGCAAGCAAGTTCAGATATACAAACAACCATAATTTTTTCAGGAAAACAGTTTCTTACAAAAAAAGAATATTTCACATTAAATTTTAGCACTTTTTTAAACAAAATATCAACACTATCTAGAGATATAACTCAGCCGCTAACTTTTACGGGACTAACAGAAAGAATTGTTTTTTTGCTTAAAATATTAACACAACCGACAACTTTTACAGGAATAGTTGAAAGAGTTTCAATAACATCTAGAGAAATAACTCAGTCTTTATCCTTTACTGGGCTAACAACTAAATTACGAAACTTATTTGAACCGTTTACAGACTTAATAGGAATAACTGAAACTACAGAAAAAACAGTTATATACATAAGAAAACCAACTTTAATTTTAGCATTGTCAGAATCTTCTATAATAGTATTGCCTAAAATACTTTACAACATATCTATATATACCCAAGAATACGCTCCAGGAGACGAAGTATATATCTATGCCATGATACCAGAATTAATAAAAAACCCACACATAATAATTTACTATCCGAATATGACTAAATATATAGAAGATAATATGAACTATTTTGAAAGAAACATATTTTACTACACTTTAACAGCACCAAATATAAAAGGAGATTATTTGGTGAAAGTTACTGCTGGCAATTCTACCGCTATCAACACTTTTAGAGTATCTTCAGCATATATAGAGGGCGGAGGAATTGGTATAGAGATATTTACAACAGGAGATTATCTATACTACCCAGGAACTACAGCAAAAATTCCATTTACAATAGTATCAAGAACAAACGGCGAACCTATAGATTATGATTCAATAAAAATCACGATTTACAGCCCTAATATGACTAAAATCGCAGAAAGAACAACAGCCAATAAAATCTCGAAAGGCATATACTATATAGATTACAACATTTCCTCTTTAGCAGATTACGGGGTGTATCCAGTGGTTATTAATGCAACGAGCGGAAGTTATTACACAACCAGATTAACCTCGTTCAAAGTCCTTCCAGCAGGGCCTTTAGATATTTCAATAACACCTCTAAAAACAGAAGTCCAGCAAGGAGAGGATTTGCCAGTAAAACTGAGAATAAAGAATCTCGGAGAAGGAAGAACAATAACTTACACCTACAGAATATACTCAGCAAACAACACCTACTACACAGAAACCTCCTCTCTAACCCTAAACAGATATGAGGACAAACAATTAATCAAAACAATTCCTTTACCGATAACAGCAGATACTGGAATAGCAACTTTGGAGTTAAATGTTTCCTATTCTCCTTCAGAACCTTCAATCTATAACACAAACTTCGTAACCATAACCTATTCTCCGAGAGGCTATACCCCCAAAATATTAACAATAACCTTCAATCTAACTCCAGAAAGACAATATTTAACAATTTTGAGAAATAACGACACAATATTTTCGGGCATAATACACAACAGAGATACAATGCAATTATCGGAAGGAAAATATAAATTTATCTTTACAGCGGAAGGTTATTTCAAGAAAACCGCAGAAATATATCTCGACAGAGATTTAATAATAACCTCTAAACTATCTTCCGCAACAATACCTATTTTGTTTGCAGAAAATATATACAAAATAATATTAATTTTGCTAATCGTGGCTTGTATAATAATTTTCTATAAATTCAGATTTTTATTCTGATTGGTCTTGTTAAAGGATTTTTAAATTTTTTAATCTCCTTTCTGAACATATTTTCTATGTATTCATTAAAATCACCGTAATTTTTGGTTAGTAATTTTAATTCATCATACAATTTCGAATCTATGGGAACTAAATATTTTCCTTTGTTTTCTATGGTTGTTAGAACGATTGCGTTATCTTCTTGTTCCACAAATACAAAATCTCCTTTCCTCAACTTCATTTTTTTAAATTCTTTGGTTAGAGGAACATAAAGAGAGTTTCCCGTTTTTCTGACTTTCTTCAGCATAAAAAATAATACATTTTTCAAAAAAGTAATACATTTTTATAAATAGTATTAAGGTATCTAATCTTATGAAAGGAGTGGAGTTGAATTTAGGAACGATAATACTGTTGGCAGTGATAGCAGGAATAGCATTATATATATACTCTCCAGAAACTTTCGAGCAGTTTTTCAGCCAAACACCAACGACTACGACAGTTTATCAAGGAGAAGGAGCGACAACTACGACAACTACAACTGGCGGAGGAGCAACAACCACTGAAGAACTATATCCGATAGATACAGTAAATTTATATGTAATGGATGCATTGAACCCTAAGAGCGGAGTATCGGGCGTTGAAGTAGAAGTATTAGAGCCTGTGCCTGGTAAAACTGATGAAGAAGTTGCAAGCGACCCTATGAGAGCGCCTATAGACGAAGATACGGCAACTGATGCAAACGGAAAAGCAACTTTCTCTGCTGGAACTATTTTGGCGAAGACACCTTACATATACAGCGTAAGAGGTGATTCAACGGTCTATGATTACATAACAAGGCTAACAGTTCCGATAAACCCTGCTGGAAAAGCATTGACATACACATTCCCGCAAAAGATATATGTTTATAGAGTCGGTAGCTTTGCTGACCCGTTCCCATCTTCAGCGTCTAACAGCGGTTGGGATTCAACAGACCATTCAACGAACACACTAACTCTTAATGTGACTGGCAAATCTGGGCCTCAGTATGCATACATTGACATAACGATTGAACAAAATGCAACTGGTAAAGCTTTGAAGAACCCAGTGATAGAGATGTATTATCCAAGCGGTTACGATATGCCTACTGGAGCGATAACATCTATTTACCTAACAAAGAGAACTGGAAGCAGTTTCGGAATACCTGGCGGAAACTTGGTGTCCTATGTAGATTCAGCACCTATTCCGCTAACTGGAGAAATAACTTACAAAGATGGAGCATACTGGATGACGGTTGCTAACAGCGGTGTTTACAGATTAAAGTTCAGTTGGGACGCAGATACAATGGTTGCTGGCGACAAATTGAAAATATGCCTTGATGACTTGGGCGGAAGTGAGCTTGGTGATGGAAGAGACCTTACCACAAAGAGCAAGAAAGCATCTCCGCAGTGTATAACGATACAAACAGTTAGTTAATTTTTTGTTTTCTTTTTTTATATTCTAAATATAAAATTATGGAACTAAAAGACTTCATAGAAAAATACAAAGTTTTATTGATTATTTTGGCGATAATAGTAGTTGCTCTCAGTTCTTCTGGAGGAACTTTCAGTTTGTTTCAGTGGTGGGGTTACGGTTGTAACTCTATAGTAAGTTCTATCTCTAAAGTAGATTTTTTGAATTATGATTCTACTTTAAGAAAATCCGCTTGGTTGATAAATTTAGTCAATGTTCCTGCGGGGGCGGATTGTTTGGTTATAGGGAGTGATTATATAAAAGATACAGAAGAAAATACGCAAGCAAAGAATAATTTATATATAAAAACCGAACAAGTAGATTCGAAATGTTATTATTCAGTGACTTTTTACGACCATCCGATTGAAAAGATGGGCTTATATTATGAGAAAAAATTTTTCCTTGTAGGAGCAGATGTAGAATCAGAATTTGAAAAATGGGAATCCACATATTGTGCTAATGGTTACGCATTTATGGGGCCTGTTGAGCCAGTATCAGTGAATATTATAATTATTGGAGCAAATGTTTTATTCTCCTGCGTAACTTTAGATGAAGTAGCAATAGGAGAAGGTAAAATAGGAACAGCTGAATATAGATTTACATCCAAAATATGTGTAAGTAACGGCAAAGAAGATGAATGTGTAGAGTTAGGAACAGCTCGAAGTGGAGAATTTGTCCAACTATCTGACTATATTGGAGATATAGGTTTTGTTAAGTGGATGGGTAATTTAGTTACGGGAAAACAATGTTTTGATTTTGAAGGCTATTCTTTAGTATATACAACGAATAACGAATGGGTAGGAACTAAAGAAGAATATATAAAAGAATATGACCATTATAGGAGTGAATGGAGTTCAAATTTAAATGGATGTTTTAGAAGTTCGTCTATAGATAAAACTATAGAGTGTCTTGAAAATTTAACAAAAAAGTTAAACCATTGGGCAGATGCGGTTATCCGTGCTAATCCACAAATTAAAGAATTAAATACACTTCTAAACGATTTAATAAAAAACAAAAATGATAAATATTCTTCTTCATTAGAATATGATACAGAATTTGCTTTGCAATACCCTTCATTCTCTCTAACTTTAGATGCCGATTGGGTAGGTGTATATAGACCAGAAGGAAAACCGAAAATAGTAAGTTGTGAGGATGTGGAAGGTTCTCCAAGAGGAGATGGAGCGATAATTGTAAAAGTGAAAAATGTAGCAGAGGGAGTGGGTTATTTCGTTGGAACGATAACTTGTCCGCCAGAAATATCTCTTGATAATACTTTCGATGAAATAGAGAACGGATTAGTAAAAAATGAACAAGGAGAATTAAAATTTTACTTTAAATACCCAGCGGTAAACCAAAAGACACAATCAAAATGTTCCGTAGTGGTATATGACAGAAATAATCCAGAAAATAGAGACTATTGCTATCCAACAATAACAACAAATCCTGCTTCTACCTGTCCAGAAGGTTGGATGAGGTGTCTCGACAATGCTGTTCAGGTGTGTAAATCAAACAAATGGATTACTCTAAAGTATTGTGATATCGGCTGTAGAGAATATATGGAAGACAATATACAAAAAGCGGAATGCATATCTAAACCAGTTCCGTCTTGTGGAAATGGTATATGCGAGCCAGAGAAAGGAGAAAATCCGCAAACATGTCCAGAGGATTGCGGACGTCCAGAATGTGATTTTGGTTGCGAATGGTGGGATATAGCGTGCAAATTTAGAGAATTTATGTGTAAAGTTCAGAGATTTACTTGGGGAATATTAATGTTTGCTGGCTTTGGAATTGGAGTTTTGATAATAATTTGGCTTGTTTTTAAGATAATCAGCAAAAAACTCTGAAATAGAAAATATGGTAGAATTTTTATTGGACAGTGTTCAATTATGTTATTTATTTTTTTTATTTATTTATAATAATTATGAAAGTAAGAATTAACGCAAGGTTATGTGTATTGGGAGCGTCAATACTTCTAATGATTACTTCTATGAACGAAAACAATATCGCAGGTTTCATTGTATCAATAATTTTCTATATATTTGCACTAATAGATGACTTTTGGAAAGAATAAATATATTTAAATATAAAATTATGGAACTAAAACACTTCATAGAAAAATACAAAGTTCCTTTAATTTTGTTAGCAATAATAGGGATTGCTCTTTATTCTTCTGGCGGATATATTCCTTTGTCACAGAACTGTGGCGGTTTTTCTATGAATAGACAAGGAGAAACCGCAACTAAATTGCCTTCTATTTTATATTCCCCGTCAGCCGATTGCAAAGATTATATCTACAACAATAAATGGATTGAAGATGATTATCCTCCAGCTTATTGCGAAGCCAGAATATATCTATCTGATATTTATGGAAGGGATTGCACAAAAAATCCATATATAGATTACGCTAAAATAAATGTTAAATGCGAAGGAGACAGATTATATATTTATGAGGGAGAGCCGGATGACTACTGGGATGATATCAATGTTGAATGCGGTCAAAACGGGTGCACGGGATACGATAGAACTTTTCCAGCAGGCGAACACGAAATAATTTTACAAAATACTCCTGGAAAAATGAAATCCTACTTCTTTGTTTGTTATGATTATGATTATAAAGAAGGTTGGTGGTGTTATTCGTGGGCTGGTTGGGGATTCTGGGGAGATAGAGAAGTTGTAAAATCAGAATGTTTGAAAGGAGATGAGAAATGCGAAGGTTTTGATTATTATGTGTGTTCCGATTATAAATGGAAGAAAGAAGGAAAAATAATAGGAAAGTGCGGTGTTGAATGCCTTAAAGACCGTGATTGCGGAAGAACTATAATATCAGATAATTATTGTTACAAAGGAAATGTTTACCGAGATGTAACACGAAATTTGTGCCAGAATTATAAATGCGTTCAGCAAACAGAAAGAGAATTGGTTGAAGAATGTAAATATGGTTGTGAAAACGGCAGATGTATTGAAATTGGCTTTACTGGGTGGTATATTGTGGGTGGAATAATTGCATTTTTAATAATAATTCTAAGTATTATTTACTATAAAATATTATGAAAATAAGAATAAAGGACGATGAATTGTTTTTAATGATAGGTTTGATAGCCTTTCTAATACTTTGGTATAAAAACGGAATAGAATGGGTAATAAACACCTTTTTAGAATTTATTTTCTTCTCAACCATAATATGGTATATTGCTCAAAAAATCCATAAAAAATTCAAAGAATGATTGAACTCGAAACAGAAGGAATATTAACAAAAATAGTGAGAGATTTAAGAGAGAGAACAACAATGTCGCAGTTATTATTTTCTTTAATTGTAGGTTTTATTGCTGTAAATTTGTCTCTCCTTGTCCACGAAAGCTTCCATGTGCTTGTTGCGAGATTGCTCGGAGTTGAAGCAGGAATTTCGCAATTAATGATGTTCACTGGAATGTCGTCCATAGGAGAAACAACACCTATGCAATTTTATTTAATTGCTCTCGCTGGGCCAATAGGAGCTTTTTTATACGGTTTGTGGTGCTATTTTTTTGAGAAGGATAGTGTTATAAGAGTTGCTGGAATTGTTAGTTTTTTCTATTCCGTGCTACCGAGTTTAGCACCCTTTATGCCTGGCTCAGATATGGCTCAAGCGATAGCAAAAGGATTTAATCCTTTGCTCGGCTGGATTATTTATTTGCTAATCTTCGGCTATTGTTTCAAATTGGTAATACAAGAAGTTATTGAAGGAAAGTGGAGAAAATATCTTTAGCGACCGAATCTTCTTTCAACTTTATAGAAATGCTCTAAAGCCAAATCTAAATCTTTAATTGTTATTTCTGGAAATAACTTATCTATAAAATATAATTCTGCATATCTCGATTGATATATGGCGAAATTGGACAATCTTCTTTCTCCACCTGTTCTAATTATTAGGTCAATATCTTCTTTCAGCCACAAACTGTCTCTTAAGGATTTTGTTTTATTTTTTCTATTGTTAAAGGCACTTAGCAACTCGGCTTCTCCAGAATAATTCAGAAGAATGTAGATTTTAAGAGGTTTTATAACATTGTTATATTCTTCCTCCAAACGCCTCACAGCATTTTTAACATTATTTGGCAACTTATAAATCTGCCCTATAAAATACACATTAACTCCTTCCAACTTCTTTTTCAAATATTTTTCCGCTTTTTTCACAAAAATATCAAACAAAATTCTTCTTTCTGCTAAACTTCTTTTCTTAAAATTATCAGTTGATAAAGCCCATATAATTAAACTTTTTATGTCTCTATTTTTAGCCCAATGAAATAGTTTTTCTATAGAGTTAGCACTTAAAGAGTATGCTTCTCTATAAGAAATGTTTTTCTTTTCAGCGTATCTTCTATTTCCATCTGGAATAATAGCAACTACAAGTTTACGGATTTTTTCCATAATAAACCTTTTCTAATCAAATCCAAAATTACAACATTTTTACTGCAACCGTAAATTTTGCATAATCTTTCAATTTTCTCGCATAAATCACTTTCTAAGCAAATACTTATTGTTTTTTTATCGCAGTTAATATTGTTTCTGCGTATGCCTACAAATTCAGCATACGGAAGAACATTTTTAATTAATTTCGAAATTATAAAGCTTCTATTGTATTTTCTGGCGAGCATTTTTCTCTTTCTTTTTGACAAGTGACTATTTAATATGTCGTTTCTTTTGCGTATAACCAGTTCATCTATCTTGTTCAAGGTTTCTTCATCGATATATATCGAAATGATTTTCAACATTTTATCATAATTTTTAATAATACAAATAAATATATCAAATGAGTAGTTAATATATGGTGCAAAGTTTGTTAGCTCAGGCAACGGTAACAGCAACAGGAGGAGTAGGAACTCTGGCAATGCTAACAGGATTGGCAGTATTTGCTTACATAGTGTATCAGGTGCTTGTGAAAAAGAATGCAGAAATTAGAAAGAAATTGATAGGATTGAGAGGTTTAACTCCAGCAATAGTGCTTGCTATAATGACATTTATACCAGCTTCAGTATTGGCTGTTTTCGGGCCAGCGGAGGCATTGGTCACTGCGGTATTTTCCATTATGACAGCAGGCCTATTGGGTTACCTATTGGCGTGGGTAACCTTGTATGTCTTGGACTACGTCCAGCCAGAGATATTGCCTGATTAGTTTTTTTCTTTTTTAGTTTTTTGATTTTTGATTATTAATCCACTATAAATTCAAATCCGCAGACTATCTCCGAAAGGCATATAATTATGGGAGAAAATAAAAGAGGTTTTTGAAACAATTAATATTTTTTTATTTTATTTATGGAAACACGAGTTTGTAAAATTTGTGGTAAAGAAAAGCCAATAACAGAATTTGAAGAATACATAACTCTTTCTGGAAGAAGACATAGAAGATGGCAGTGTAGAGAATGTAGAAATGCTAGAGCTGCCGAGAGAAGAAAGGAGAAAAATAAACGAATATGTCCTATATGCAAAAAGGCGAAACAACCTTTTGAATTTGTAAGAGATAATAGTTTGGATTATAAAGAATATGGAAAGATTTGCAGAGAATGTGCTTATAAAAAAAACAGAGAAAAAAGAGAAAAAATGTTAAAATCAAAGACACCACTAATAAACAGCGAAGGAAAATTATACTGTCGAAAATGCAAGCAATATAAAACCGCTGATAATTTTTATATAAATCCTCACAGTCCTACTGGACATGATACTATTTGTAAAGAATGTAGAAGAAAAGCATATGTAGAAAGATATAGAAAAACTAAAATAGCACTTATAGAAAGATTTGGAAATAAATGTGCAATATGCGGAAAAACATATCCTTGGTATGCTTATGATTTTCACCATAAAGATAGCAAAAGCAAAGAATTGAAAATATCTAGATATACAAAATTAACATTAAAACATTTGGAAACTTTACCTGAATTTAAAGAAGAACTTAAAAAATGTATTTTGGTATGTGCTATTTGTCATCGTAAATTACATTTGAATGATACTAAATAGTTTTCTGATATAAATATTTATGGGCAAGTATCGTAGAGCTGTTAGGGATGGTTCAGGCCCCTTCGTTGGAAGCTATATGTATCAGATTGGGCGTAGAGGAAGGAGAGCAGGTCACAGGCGAGGAAACTGTAGATAAATATAAGAAAGTTTAGTAAATTATGGAAGAAATCTACTTGATATGCAGTTGCGGGGAAAGAAGTGAAAATACCCGAAAGAGTTGCACTTGCGAAATATGGGTCGGAAAGGGATTGGAAAGGAAGAAAGTGTGGGAGACACCGATAGATGAGATTTTGTTTTATTAGTTTATATTATGAAGTTCTTAATTGAAGTTGAGATAGAGGATGGAAAAGTAGTTAGTATGGAACTTTTAAAGCCGAAAATACCGGCAAAATATTTTGAACTTTATGATAGAGGAGAAAGAAACATTCCTTTTTTGGAGGAAATTACGGTGTGGAAAAAGTTGAGATGTGAAGTGCTGTAAACTAAAAATATGTTTTTTTAATAATTATGGAAAAAATAGAAGTTGTTTTTTTATTACTGATAGCGGTAATTCTGTTAATACCTGCGGTTGCTGAGAAAGTAGATGATTATTTAAAGAGAGTTTCAATATATAAGGAAGCAGTTTATTTGTTCGAGAATTATGAGTATGATTTACAAGAATTGATTAAAAAAAATAATTTAACAAAGCGAAAACAATTGTGGGGCTATTGCTTTGATACAGATGAGCAAATTAAAGAATTAGCAGAGAATTTAACAACTGTTTATGATGTGCAAAAGTGGATTTTAGAGTTTCCTTATGATTCTGAACAATTAAGAAATTTATCTACAATGTGTCAGAGAGCTACTGAGACTTTTAAAAGAGGGAAAGGAATTTGTAACGATAAAGCTATTTTAACTTGTTCAATTTTTTATGAGAAAAATATACCTTGTTATGTGATAGGAGGATGTTATAATGGAAGTCACGCTATTTCTTTAATATATTATAATAACGCTTGGAGACCTGTTTTAACAACAGGGTATATTGATAGAGAAAAAATAGATAAATTTATGGATTCTTTGTTTTTGATAGAATCAAGATATGAAAGATATTTTAGAAATATATAAAATTATGAGAAAAATAATTTTAGTTTTGATTTTATTATATATAGGCGTTGTTCCTGCACTGGCAGGGTTTTCGGTAACTTTGAATTCTCCAAGTAACGGAACTTTTACTAATGATAATACACCCGATTTTAATTTTACTGTTATAGGGTCTGAGAACTATTATAATTGTTCACTTTATATAGATAATTCTGAATTCCCGTATAATAGAGAAAAAGACCAAGAATTAAACGGTATTTGCACTGGAGATTGTGTGCATGGGTATAAAGCTTACGATGACGACTGGGAAACTTATGCTTGGGATAACATAGTATCTCCTTGCGGTGGATTTAATGTATATACAAATTACAGTTCAGAAGAGCAAGGAAGAATTTTATCATATTATTTTAAACTTTATTTAGGTGCTTACTACTCTTCAAGTTGTCCATACTTACAATTTTATAATTATTCTTCTAATTCTTGGATTACTTTTTGGAGTGATTGTGGTGTCAGTTCTGGAAAATATGTAACACGTTGGATTAACATTACAGACCCATGGAATTTTATAAACAATTCAATTTTTAGGGTTCATATATATTTAAGATGTTATGATAGATTTTATGAGGGAAAAATAAACTGGCACGAATGTAAAAATAATACTTATATAATTTATAAGGCAAACAATTCTATTTTTGATGGGCTTCATACTTGGTATATTAATTGTTCAACAGATTGCACTTCTAATACATTTAACAATTCACTTTCAAAAGAAAATTTAACTTTTACAGGAAATCAAAATATAACAAGATATATAAGATTACCTAAAAATGCAAGTGTGACAAGTGCTTATTTGGATGTGAAAGCTTATGGTAAAGCGACTAATGAAACTTGTTATCAAGAGACGGCAAATGAGTCTACTGCTTGTGGTGGGTTGAGTAGTGGAGGTTATCAATGTTCTGGTGACTGGGACCCGAATTATCCGTGTTCTAACGTCTATGATGGAAATTGGAGCTCTTATGGTCAAACAATATTTGAATCTGATAAACACGGATATTTATATATCAACTATACTAAACCTTTGGGTGCAGTTCGAGAAGCAAGTTATTGGCGAACTAAGGACTTGAGGTATACTAACAATTGGGTATTACCAGAATCTTGTTGGAATCAACAACCAATACAACTAAGAGTGAGGTCTTCTTGTTTCTTCTGTCCAGACTTGTATGGAGACGCTTACTGGGATTGTTGGACAGGCACAAGTTGGCATAACTTTTATGGTGTAGATCACCAGGCGGTATACGAAGAAGCAATGTATTGGTATCTTGGAGGGCCTTTAAATCCTTATATAGATACAGCAAATTCGGGCGGAATGCACGAATGGAATTGGAGTGGATATTTCACAATAGATAACGGGACTCAAACAGTAAACCTAAATGCAACTTTGATAAATAATTATTTATCAACTTGCACACCAGATTCGGAAGGATATTGTAATGTTCCGATTTTGTTTCATTCAGATTCAGCTGGAATTTTAGAAGTTTCAAACATAGAAATAAACTATACGGCATTAATAATCAGTAACAGTAGAACTATTACAATAGATACGACTTCTCCAATGATTAATTGGTTGAAATTAATAATAGATAATTTGGGCGAAAATAATTTAATATCTCTAATAGTTAATGCTTTCGATTTACACATAGATACAGCAAAATTCAATACTATAACCAATTCTTCTTGGTCTAATAATCAAACCACCTTAGATATTGACGATTTATTATCTCAATCGGGAACTATTTATGTAAATGATTCGGCAACCAATTTTGATACATATATTTTAAATTACACACTTACCAATAACTCTTATTATCAAAACACTTCTTTTTCCAATAATTTATCGGAGCAAAGAATTTACAAGAACGATACTCTTTACAATTACGCTAATAATAATTTAACATACAATATTACACACTACAACAAATATTCAGGAATCCTATTAACAGGAGGAACATTTGCTGGAGAATTAGCAAGCAATTCAAATATAAATTTATATTCAGAATGGAGCGGAGATTGGCTCTCCGAAACTTGGTTACCAAAAGAGCAAGATATCTCAAGAACTTCAAACCTATCCAAACAATATCTCAGACACTGCTTAAATGTTTCGAACACAATAGATATAAACTTCACAAATGTAAATTGGCTATTTGATAATCCGATTTCTGGAGAAACTCTGACAATTTATACAGGCACAGTAGATATTATAGCAAACTTTTACAACGATACCGAATATGCTTATGGCTATGGAGATTGGCTTTATGAAATAGATTCTCAATACACAGCCAACCTAACGGAAGCAGGCGGAAATGCTTGGATTAAAAGAGACATAAACAACACAATAGATATAAACTTCACAAACATACAAAACATCGGTAGAGAAGGTTGGACTTGCACAAAACAAACAATAAATATTTCGGCAAACCAATTCATAGAGAACGCAACAATATGCAACAAAACCAATGTAATAACGAAGCAACAATCAAACAACACAATTTACAACGACACCGTGATTGTTGATAGTTATGTGGACGCTTATTATTGGGTTAGTGGCTCAAATACAGACACAATAAACTACTCAAATGTTTTGGTTCAAACAACATTACCAGATTGGGCAATAAACACAAGCCCATACATATTCTCCATAAATTTGAATTCTGGCGGAACATACAATCTAACAGTAAACATAACTGGAAAGCCAGCGGTGGAAACTGGATACACTTTTACAAAAACACAAATAGGAGGAGGAGAGAAAAACATATATTTAGGAACAATAGAAATTTATGATTCTGCGGTTTCAGAAAAAGAAATATGGTATTATATTCCGAAATCAAGATTATTAAACTATGAAGGAGGAGTATCAAAAACCTACATGGTTGATGATAGAACCTCTGGATTTTCCGTTCAAGACACAAACACTTCAGTAATTATTAAAATTCCAACAACTTTCGGCTCATCAAGTTTAGAGCCAGGAACTCATGAAATCAAGATAACATACTGGACAGCTGGTCAATTGCCAACAGGAGGGGGTGGAGGAGTGCCAATAGTCACCGAATACTTAAGAGTAAGTCCAGAAATAATTCACTTAAATGTAACGCAACCAGGAAATTACACTATCAAATTGAACATTACTTGGTCTGGGCCAACAACAACTGCGAAATTTGATTATTCTGATGAGTTGATACCTTATATTGTATCTCCGAAAAAATTTGAGAATATAGAATTAAAAGGAAATGTTACAACAATAGAAATAGTATTTTGTTTTAATGAAACAGAGTTAGCACAGCAGATTACAGCTTTAATAAAGAAAATTTCTGGAAAAATCTCCATAAAAGTTACGCATATGGGAGCAGTTTATTTGAGATATATTCCAGTGGATATCTCGATTTACAAAGGAGTTCCTCCTCCTCCAGTTACTGCGGTTTGCGGAAATGGTATATGCGAGCCAGGAGAAAATTGGTTAAACTGCCCAGAGGATTGTGGCGGAGAAAGAATAATCAAAGGATTGATAATATTTGTAATTGCTTGCATTTTAATTATAGCAGTTGCAAAAATATAACACTGTTATATTTCCATTTCTCTAATTTCATTAAAACTCTTAATTACCTCATTTATATTTTTCTTCTTTTTCTTTAATTTTAGCAAAAACAACTTTTTATGCACATCTTCATCAACATATACTGCTTTTCTTTTTACCATAATATTTATAAATATATATTTATTTGAATTACTAAAATATATATTTTATTTTTTTATATTATGAAGACGGCTTTGATTTTGATGACAATAATAATGATATCAGCGATAACGATAGCTTGGATTATAGCGGCAGTAATTGATGAACAAACAAATTACACAACTATGAGAAACAAATGCGAAGAATTTTGCACGGTTATAGGCGAGGAATTCGGTAAAATAGCATATTCCAGCGAATACGATGAATATACTTGTATGTGCCAACACACAGATACAATCGAATACGATAATGCAACTTACAAACTTGTTAGATTGCTGGATTACGGGGTGATTAAAAATGTTACGCAATAAGCTGTTGCTGGTTTTAATGTTGCTCGCCGTAAGTCCAGTTTTTGCGAGTTCTTTTTCTGTCAGTCCGAGCTATATAGTGGACACAATAAACCTTTCAGAAAAAACGCACCT
Organism: uncultured Planctomycetia bacterium; assembly: GCA_964492865.1. Lineage (GTDB taxonomy): Bacteria > Omnitrophota > Gorgyraeia > Duberdicusellales > 4484-171 > CAZBLX01. Next base: position 15,044 of record CAZBLX010000003.1, read on the forward strand.
AACGAAAACAATTACAATAACCAATTTACTAAATGAGACAATCACCGTAAATATAGCTTCGCCGTCCGATTACATCGAGGTTACGGTAACTCAAGTGGATATAAGCCCTAACGAATCCGCTCCAGTAACCATTATAATATCTTCAACTGAAGAAAGATTGATAAACTCGAAAGTAACTGTGAGCAGAGGTTCTGAAAGCATAGATGTTCCAGTTATTGTTTCTGTAACAAAGCCCAAAGAAGCGAAGAAAGAAGTTAAGATAAGCGTATTTCCTTCAGGAATTACAACCTCATTAGTTCAAGGAACTGCAAGAGATGAGATTATACAAATTCAGAACATTGGAGAGGATGATTTGGATTTATCGGCTACAGTTTCTGGAGGAATATCCTTGCCAGACGGAACTGTATGTCCAGCTTACATAAAAGAATTCAGTGCAGGGATTTTAAAACCAGGGGAAAAAAGAACGATGACCTTAGGACTTATAGGAAAAGTAGAGCCAGGAACTTATACCAACAAAATATTGCTTCAGTATGCCCCTGGAGAGGTTGTGCAGATACCTATCCAGCTCACGGTGTTGAGTGCTCCTACTCCGACAGAGAACAAAACATTAAAGATAGTTACTTATCCAGAAGAGAACTATAAAGTTGGAGATGTTTTGTATATCTCGACGGTGGATGATAAAGGAAGTCCAGTTATAGCGACAATTACTGTTGTGCAGAACGATAATCAAGGAAATAAAATAAAAGAGTTTAGATACACGATACCTTTTAAATTAGAGCCAGGAATATACACAATTACAGCAGAGGCAGAGGGCTATAGCACAGCAGAAAAAATAATCGAGTTAGAGGAGCTAGATACAGAACTTGTAATTACTCCGAGCAATCCGACTACAGCGGATACAATAACCATAGTTTATCAAACACCAGAAGGAAAATTGATAGAGGATGCTACAATTATTGTGGATAATACAAGTTACAGCAATTCACAAATTTCAATTTCCTTGCCAAAAGGAACACACTATATATCTGCGAATGCCCCTGGATATAAAGAACAAAGCAAATCAATAACTGTGCAGTTGAAATTGGAAATAATAATACCGAAATCAACAATAGAAAGCGGGGAGCAAGAAATAATAGAATTCAACAAAAATGTTAGTTACGAAATAAAAAGGGTTGAAAATGGAAATGAGATAGCGATAGATTACGGAAGGGGAAATAAATTTGTATTTAAAGAGGAAAAACCAGGAATTTACAATATATATGCTGACAACAAATTAATGGGCACTATCACGGTAGAAAAGAGAAGCATAGGCATAAGTTTAGGTGTTTTTGGCAATTATTGGTGGGCAATTGGCGGTGCAATTGCTCTCGCATTGATATATCTTCTTTTCGGAAAGAAACCGAAATTGAAGAAAAAGGAGAAATATCTGATAAGAGATGTTAGACAGGTGAGAGGTGCTTTAGGCACTGAAAAAATTAAGGAGGAAGAATGAAGGACATATTTCCCAGAAGGATACCTATAAGAGATGATGTTCTGGAGAAAGTAAAAAAATATTTAGAGAGAGACCCCGCTCTCTCCAAAGAATTCGCAAGGGAGTTGAGAAAATTAGAGGAAAGATTAGCAATACAAGATGTTTTACTTTCGAGATTAAAAACAAGATTGGATAGATACGAGGAATTACAGGAAAAATACAAAAGAGAGCTGGAATTGGAGTTAACGAGAAAAAAGATAGAAAAAAGCAAAACCCAAGTGTATAATTTGTTTTTCAAAAGACCTTACAAATTGAAAGTTCTCTCTACATTCCTTGATGAAAACAAACCTTTCTATGTGACAACAATTGAGAATAAAAAGGGAAAACCAGTTATAAACCACGAGGTTTGTCCTTGGTTTGCTGGAATAAGGTTGGAGAAAGAGGAAGGCGGATATTGGCTGATGTATTTTTTGCTTTCACAAACACCGAACTCAAAGGAAGCTCGACTATCTCCACCGATTTGCTATCTCGAAAATTTGGAAGCATTCACTCCGATAAGAACGCATTTGCTTGATTTAGGGGCTTTGGGGCTTAATATTAGATTGGACGGTAAACCAGTTCCGACAACAGTTATTTACAAACCAGACATATCTTTGAAATCATTCAAAAAGAAGGATAGAGATGTAATTGAAGCGAGATTAGAAGTATTTAATAAAGCGGACAATAAGGAAAAAGTTAAAATATTGCTATCTGTGTATGAGCAGTATATAAAAATGAGAAATAAATACGAGGATTTACAGGAAAAATACGATGCGGTATGCCAAGATTTAGCTGAAATAAGAAGTATGGCAAAGGCATTAATAAAAAGAGGAGATATAAGGCAGGCTTTGTTCGAGAAATTGATAGAGGAGGCTGGCAGAGCGGATTATGAGTCAATTAAAGCAAAAACCACCATAGCAACTCAAACTTATGTAAATATGGCTTTGAGAGAGATGTTGGAGAGATTGGCTGAAAAATTTGAGGAAATAAAGAGAATATCCGTGCAAGAAGCAAAATCACCGACAGAATACTTTGACAAGGCTCTTTCTGTAATGGCCGCCGAAATAGAAAAATTGAAGAAAGAGGAAGAAGCAACAACTTCTGGAGAAAAATGAACATACACTTAGAGAATGTGGAAGAATTAAAAAATTATATGTATTTGCCAGAGGATATAACTAAATTTATAAATAAGTTGATAAAAATAGAAATCAAGATTAGAACTTATGAAGAAAAATTGAAGATTGGTGCGAAAGATGATATAATGGCTCGTGAAATAATGAATTTGTGCAGGAGCTCGTTGCTTGATACTTTAATATGGGCAAGGTTGGTATTGCCACCGCAAAAATTTGAGAAGTATAAGGAGAGAGTTGATAGAATAATTAATGAAATAGATAAATCAACCACAAAAACAATAAAAGATATGACTCTCGATGTTTATACTTTTACAGTTGTGAACATATTAGATGCTTTGAAATGCGCTAAAATGAAAATCTATCCTATGCTGATAAGAGAGATTATAAACAATTTGGATACGAGTTTGGTAAGAAGGGAGAAGGAGGAAGAAGAATTGAGAATTAGAAGAAGAATTTAAATATTTTTTTATATATTTTTTGTATTTATATTATTATGTTGAGAAAAAGAGAAGATGAGAATATAGTAAAAAGGTGTGTTAAAGTTCGGACTGACAATTTAATTGAATTACCTCAAGCAATCCAAGACAGATGCCAGCCAGGAGATATAGTGTGTATGGCATCAAAAATTGATGACACAAATCCAATGAGGGGTGTGCTTAAAGCATGGGTGAGAATGACAGACGGAGGTAAGGATATTGAGGGTAATAAAATATTAGAATGGGTAGAGGGAGAAGGAGATGAGAATTTGCAGAAAGAGTTGGTTAAATTTTTCAAGAAAAGAGTATAGTTATGGAGAAAGATATATTAGTCTCCATCAAATTAAAAGGCAGGGAGGAAGATATTAATTATGTGTTAAAAGATATATATAAAATAAGTGAATACGAGGAAGTAACAGCGATGCACATCCAAGAATATAAGAGAAATCAGTAATAATGCTTAAGTTCAGCAAGCCTTTCTTCTAATTCTTTGGTAGATGAAAATAGATACCGCAATAAATAAAGATAGTGGTTTTTTGTTAGGAATGATATAAAAAAGCACCTGTTTTTTGCATCGTAAATTGCTGGCTCTGAACCTAATTTGTTAAATATATTTGCTCTTGTATCAACCGATAAAGGGTCAACAACCTCAATGTTTTTTCCTTTTAATAAATTAAAAACAATAGACTCGGTTACTTCTCTGCACCACGGACACCAAGGGCTTACAAACACCTTTACCATAATTATAATAATTATAATATTTATGGATTTAAAAACAATCTTAGACGGATTTTCCGACTCAATACCGATAAAAACCACTAAAAATATAAAAATAATAAAAGATGTTCTCGTATATCTATTGGTATGCGATAGATTGAATGTATTTGTAATTGCACCGCCTTCAGTAGGAGCAAAATCAAGTATGTCGAGGTTTTTCGTAGATATTATACCAGATAGGTTTTTTTTGATTTCTGGAACAGGCTCAATTACAAAAGCAGGGGTAAGAGATAGAATAGTGGAAGTCGGAAGAAGAAAAGGTTTGCTGTTTTTTGACGAAGTCCATAACGCACCGCCAGATGTGAAAAAACTTCTTTATGATTTGCTTCAATTTCACAGAGTTCAGATAATAAAAAAAATGGGATTCAGAACAATTACTTCAGATATTCAGGTGTATTGTAACATACTCGCTACCGCAAATCCTATAGACAGTTATTGGACGATGTATGGAGATATAAACAAAATGAAAGAGCAAATTCCGTTAGACCAAGTGATTATGAGAAGGTTTCATTTGGTAATTCCCGTTGATGATTACAACCTCAAGGAATTTGGAGAAATATGCTCGGATATGGGAAAAAACATAAACAAGGAAGAATTGATAAATAAAATAGAAACATTTATAAAGGCTTCCAAAGAGATAGAAGTAATACAAAAGGAAATTCCAAAGTATGTGGTGGATTATCTAATGAAACTCAAAGAAAATAACGATTATCTTTTGTTTCCAGTTACTCCAGAGCTGAAAGTTGCAATAATGGAATTGGCAAAAGGAACAGCGAGGTTAAGCACTTTGCTAAATCCGAAGAAATATAAAGAGTATGTAGAAAAAGGTATTGTAATAAAAGATGAGCATTGGAAATTTGCCATAGAGTTTTTTAATAGAACTTTAAAACAATATATGCCCGAAAATATTTATAATAAATACTTTAAAAATTTATAATTATGGGAGAAGAAGTTAAAATGAGTTTTAAAATTGATAATGAAGAAGTTTTCAGAGGTAGTTTAGATTTAGATAAATTGAGCAAATATGAGGACAAGGACTTAGATATCGGAAAGTGCGTAACAGGGAATGTAAAATTAGGAAATCAAGAAATTTTCAAAATGAAATGTTGTAGAATTGGTGAGAAAAAATATAGTTGGACTATGGAAGGGATAAACGAAAAAGGAGAGAAAGAAAGAGAAGTTATCATATTTGAAAAATGATAAAATTGAGCAGATTAGTTGAGAATATAGTAGATAAGATAAGATTAATGTTCGAGAAAAAACCAGAAATAAAACCAGCGGTAATTATGGTGGATGTTGTTTATACACCAGAAGCAGAGGATTTGGATATTGCTGGAGAGAATGCTTGTAGAATTGTGTTAAGAGACAGTAGAGGACATATTTTTGAAGAATATCCTTTTTCTCGGCATCTGTTAGAGTTGTTCGAGGATAAAGGATTTATAATAGATGAGGGATTATGGGAAGCAAATCCTTCAGTTAAACCATCAGAGTTTGTGGAGATGAGGGGAATGACTTTTGATTAATAAAACTTTTAAATATATATTTGATTATTAATTAAGTGAAAAAAAATAAAAAATTATATTCCCAAAATCGAACGTCGTAGATTCATCTTGTATGTTGCCACATCCTCACGGAATCCGTCCCAGAAACGCTTCCACACGTCTTTCTTTTCCTTTTCGGTCATTTTTTCCCATATCTCATATACATTTCCTCTTTTTTCTGAAACTTCTTCTACCCATCTATACACTGTATATGAGTCTATTACCAGTGGCTCTGCCTCTTCGAAAACTTCCCGAAGTCCGTTATCACTAAAAAATTCGTCTATAGTTGAGCAGAAATACTCAGTATCTGGCATAGCTCCTTCCTTTTCAAGACCTTCTTCATGTTCTTCTATTTTTTCTGTCACTTCATCGAACTCTTTTTCAAGGATTTCAAAAGTATTTTCTCGAACTTCTTCTTCTATTTTTTCTATTTCATCTTCGAGAATACCGAGTGCCGCCTCCCTGACGATTTCTTTTACATTTATTCCTACTTCTTCGCATGCTTCGTAGAAACTATATCCCTCTTCCATCAGTTTTTTTACTTTTTCTGCTTTTTCTTTTTGTATTTTTCCTTCCTCTACCATATTTTCGAATGCGTAGTAGTCTTCTTCACTAGGAGTATCGAGAATATCGTTTGCTTTTTCTCTCCATACCTCTATGCAATATTTCGGGTTGAGTCTTTCTCCACTACTGAGGTATGATACTTTCCACTTACCTTCTTCTCGGTCGAAGTATATCACTACATCAAAACTGGCAACACAATTTTCGATGATGTCTTTTGCCGAAATATCGAATTTTACTATCATAATATTTAATATTTATATATATTATTATGGTAGAAGAAGTAACAAAAAGTTGTAGGTTTGATTTGGAAGAATTTAGCCCAAGAGGTAAAGAAGGAGAAATGGAAGTAGTATGTAAAAAAATTAAATCCACCTTACCAGGTCAAGGGTCAGTAGATAGAATGGAATGTAGTGTAATAAAAGAAGGAAAAGAAGTAGGAGAAATAATAGTTACGGGAGCGGGTAGCGGACAAGTAACTTTAAAAGAGGGTGAAATGTTAATATATCCAGGAGGATATAGGATAAGAAGAAAGGAACGAGATATTGAAGCTGGTATTCAGTGGTAACTAACTTACTATTTTTTCCAGCAACCTACAACCGCTTTCCCCGAAACAAATAGCGTGCTTTTTTCTTAGAGAGCAGTTACTCCAAAAAGGACAATTAAGGACTACAGGAATTCTATCGCCAAAAAATACCAAAAAAGTTCCTGTATCTGTTAATTTAAAAACATTCCCTCCTGATAATTGTATAACACTGTTATATCTTACCACAATATGCAATTCTTCCATTTTTTTGACAACTCTATAAACGGAGAAGGGCGATATATTCAATTTTTTCGACAAATCATATCTTGTTGTCGGTTCGTTTAAAGCGTTCACGACTCTTAGTATTAAATCTATATCAACCATAATATATAATAAAATTATTAAAATTTTGTGAATAAATCTTAAAAAAGTTAATTCTAAATTTAAAATATGGCGAAGATTGAATATGTTGAAGGGCAATTGGAATCTCCAGTGGCTACATTGGGTCATGTAAAAGGAACAGCATTTGATAGCAGAGTATATTACAAACCATCAATAAACAGACTTATAGTTAGGACTAAAGGTGTGCTAAGAAAGAGTAAAGCTGTATCAAATATTAATGATATAATTGCTAAAGAGAAACCGGCAAAGAAATGTAAAGGATTGTCTATGACTGATTTCAGGAAATGCTTAAGAGAGAAGATGAAATCCACACTACGTAAGGAAGGATATCCTAAAAAATCTGCTAAAAAATAATTTTTTATTTTTTAAATTTTTTCAATTCTTATATTTCTTTTCATCAATTCAAGTGCTTTATCGTTGTCTATTCTTCTATATTCAACGACACCTTTCCAATTAGCCGGACTTGTTAAACAAATACCGTCATAATTTGTAAACAAATCTTCAAAAAAAACTAAATCTTCGCCATAATATTCCCTCAAATAATCAGCATTTTTAAATCTAACATAATATTTCACTGGAGATTCTAAAATTTCATCTACAATCTTTCTCAATTTAAAATATTTAGAACCTTCTTCAGTATCTAGATATAATAAAAACCTATACAACAAACCGTAAACGTCCCTCATATCTTCTATTATCCAGGTATTTCTGAAAGGTGTTAATGGTTCAGTAGTTGCCCCTAAAGCACTGAGCTTATCTGATATAAACCTAGCGACCACATAACCTGGATAATCATACCTCCTCGGGTCGCTTGTAACCAATACCAATATATAAGCTGGTAAATATTGGTATCCTCCTATGTAATAAGAACTTTTCATCAATCTTGAATCAAGATAACCTAAATCAATATTCGTTTTTAAAGCAATAACCCATTTAAAATCTGTTCCAAATAACTTACCTATTTTTCTTCTTAACGCATCTATCTCATCAACACGTGCTTCTTCAAGCATACCGTATTCATTTAATCTATTTATTAATTCCTCTAAATCCCTCGGTAATTCAAAATCAGGAATCTCGTAACTAACACCAATAAAGAAACTACTCAATTCCATCAATCTATTTTCTAACCTATCCAACTTATCCAATATCGGTGTAATATCATAAGGTTTTATTTTTTCTTCAATTTCCGATAGTTTTGACTTAATATAATCCGACTCACTTCTAATTATTTTAACATCTTCCAAACTTTTTACCCTTTCTAACTCCTTTTCCAATCTCGCAATCTCTTTTTCTTTTTCTCTTAGTTCTTCAAATTCGGGCTGTTCTTCAGAAATCAATCTAATCAAACTTGACAACTCTTTTTTAATCTCATTATAACTCAAATTTAAATCCACCTCGTCTAATAATTCAAGAGCGGTTGTTCTCGGGTCGGAAAAACCGACTTCTTCGAGAGCGGAATATAGCCAGTTATACAAGTTCTCCAAAGAATTACCAGCACCGAATAATTTCAAATATTTAGGTTTCTTTCTTCTGTATATATCTTCTAAAATCTTTTTGGTTTCATAATCCATAATTATTTGAAGTTTTTCTCAATTATAAGCAAAAAATAATCTCTAAGAACGAAAAATTTAGCTCCTTCAGCAACTTTTATTGCTTCTTCTTTAATCTTTTCATCTTTTTTCTCCTTATATTCAGCCAACAATAAAGCAATCTCTTTAGTCAATCTTTCTTTCTCGTTGAAATAGTCTTCTAAATATTTCCACTCTCCGTGCATCTCAACACAAAATTCAAAATCTTCGGGAGGAACACCCACGAACAGTATATTAGGAACTTTTGATAACTGGCTAATACCCCAAATCGCATAATCACCATCCGCTCTTAAAGGTCTTCCAGCATAATGAGTTCTAAATATAGGCACTCCTCCGCTTTCTCTGACTCTTTTAATCCACAGTAAAACATTTTCTTTATCCCAAGGTCTTTGTATCGCTTTTATATACAAGGGTTCTATGTCTGTTCTGTAAACCAAATCTCTGACATCAAAAAACTCGGGAGGAACATCGAAAACTCCCATAATTTAAGTATTAGAATTATTATATATTATGTTAGATGTTATAGGATTTATATCATTTATTGTTTTGGCGGTAATATTAGTAAAGATAAAAAATAGAGAGGACTACGAGGATTACGGTTATAGCATAGTTGCTGATAATTACATTATTAAAAGATATAGAAAAGCTTGTTAATTGTCAACTACCACTCGTAAAACGAGTGGCTTGCAGGTGAGTCATAATGCTCGCAAAGGCTCATAGCATTCATCCCTGCATTAGGACGGTTGACGACGCCCCATTCCGCCCGAGCCAGCTCGGAGCGGAATCTGTTAGCAAGGTTAAGAGCACCAACCATATCCGCATTATGTTGAAAACCACATTTAATACATCTAAACAAACTTTGTGTTTTTCTATTCCTCTTATCCACATAACCGCATCTCGGACAAGTTATGCTCGTGTTTTTAGCATCAACATAGACGACGGGAATTCCTCTTTCTAAAGCTTTGTATTCAATATATTGCTGGAGTTTTCTAAAAGCCCAAGAATGCAAAATCCATCGTTGCTCTTTTCTGACCTTAATCCTATCCCTTATTCCGTTGAGCTTTTCCATTACCACAACATCTCCTTCTTTGAGA
>CAZBLX010000004.1:0-24546 GCA_964492865.1 uncultured Planctomycetia bacterium
GATATTTCAGCTCAAGAATATAAAGAATTTGTAGAAGATAGGATAAATTATCAGCAAGAATTAGAAAAAATTAAACATCTTTTATTAGAATAGAACCTATACACACTTGCGAAGTGACACTTGCGAAGTGTGGAAAAGATGGTGTGGATAGATAGAGTTTGGGTATGGCACTTATGAAGTGACACTTGCGAAGTGTGGAGAGGGTTGGAAAGGTAGATGGTAAGAGGGTAAGGGAGGTAAATGGGGATTAAAATTAAAAGATTGTTAGGTTCTACATTGGCGAAGGAAACGGGTATTAGTCTTTTTCTTAAGATTTCTCAAGCATTTTTTAGTTTTATGACCACAGTGCTTCTTGCTCGGATACTTGGAGCAGAGGGTTATGGGATATATGCTTATGCTTTTGCTTTTGTAATGCTTCTTTCTATGCCAGCTCAAGCCGGGCTTCCGACATTAGTTATTCGAGAGACAGCTCGGGGCATGGCTGAAGGGAAACCAGAGTTAGTGCAAGGTATTTGGCGTTGGGCAACTAAAGTAGCGGTGCTTTTATAACATTTTAAAATTGATTATTTATAAGAGTAACAAAATGGTTAGTAATTTATTAGCAATGTGTGAATTATAAATGTATAAAGTGGGGAAAAAGTTATCAATGAGGAAGTTTTTTATAATAGTTATAAAGTTTGCTGGGGAAAAATCAAAAATAATAAAAAAATTACATTTGAACATGGTTGTATTTTAAAATGATTATAGATTTAACTACATAGTGAGAATTTTAAGTATCAAGATAATATTATTATAAGTTTTTGTCTTTTTTTAACCTATGGTGAAAAGTTTAAATTTATTTAAATTTTTTGCTAATTAATAAGTTCATTGATATGAAAGATGGTGTATGTAAAAAGATTTTGGGAAATAAAGATATTTATTAATGATAATTTTGAGGAATTTTGTAAAGTTATCCAATTATAATATAACTCATGACTATATATAAAATATTAGGGATTTTACTTATTATCTTTTTCTTAGTACTTATTATGTATATTATAATATGGGGCACTTCTCTACCGACTTTCACTTTCCAAAAATTGATGTTAGTTTTGATACCTATTTTTATTGCTATTATTTGGTTTATGGGTCTTATAAATCCATTACATTTTTCGGTATTTAGTATTTTATTAATGTTACCATTAATAGGAATTGGTTTGCCTCCTCGGAGATTAGGAATTTCTACATTTGACATATTTGCAGTATTAGTCCTTTTTTCTATTATTTATTGTAAACTTTTTAAAAACGAAAATATCAAAATATTTTTAAACTCTTTTACAATAATTCCTATAATATGTTTATTGCCTTCTTTTTTAACTACTATAGATTTTGGACACACTTTTTATATTTTTGTAAAAATTTTAGGTTATTATATATTTTATGTTGCACTTATATATTTTTTGAATAATTCAAAAAATGCACTTTTAAAGATTAATTTTTTGTTGATGTTAACTTTATGGATAATATCATGTTTCATTTTTTTAGAAAAAATTTGGGGAATAAAATTGTCATTTACTGGTTTGAATCTTAATGCTTTAAGTTATGTAGATGGTTTACAAATTAGAAGAGCTGCTGGTCTTTTCCAAGATCCACAAAAGGTAGCACAATTTATAGGTTGTTTTTTTGTTTATTTTATAGTTCTCTTAGTAAGAGGTTATTTTAATTCTTTTAAAACAAAGTTTTTAGTAATAGTAACATTATTTATTTCTTTTATAGCACTCATTTGGACAGTATCTAGATTAGCTTTAGTAAGCACTATTTTAGGAAGTTTATTTGCTATTTTAGTTTTAAATAAATTTGATTTTTTAAAAAAATTGATAACAGTATGTATATTTTTTGTCTTAATAGTGCTATTTTCTAGTTTATATCATTTTAAAGACATATTACCTTTGTATATTCAGAAAAGATTTGAGCGAGTTGAGAATTCAATGCAAGGTCGTTTAAATATATGGAAAGACTCATGGAAAATTTTTAAAGCTCCATCCTTGACTGGTATAGGTCTTGGAAACTATCAAAATTTTTTAGTTCAAAAAGATCCCTATTATAAAAAACTTAAAGAGAGAGGAGAATATGTACCTAATCAACCAGAGAACGGATATTTAAAGATTCTTTATGAAGCAGGGATTATTGGAATTTTAGGGGGTTTATACTTTACTATAGGTATTTTATACTATACATATTATAATCTATTTAAAACTCCTAAAGAAGAGCCCAAAACTATCACTTTAGCAACATTAATGGGATTTTTTGTATTTTTTTCAACTTTTTTAACTTTATATACTATATCTGATGCTAGAAATGCTCTGATTCCGGTGTTATTGTTTTCATTTTTGTCTTCAAGGGGGATTAAGGGTTAAGATGGAATACCAAGATAATGGTATTTTCATTGTCGGATGCCCTCGCTCTGGCACTACTCTTTTAAGAATTATATTAAATTCTCACTCTAAAGTATGTTCCGGTGAAGAAACTGGTATCCTTTCTTATATGGATGATTTGTTTAAAACAAGATGGAAGCAATTACAAAATTATAATATTACTGAGGAAGAATTTTTAGAAGAAGTAAAAAAATTTTTTTTGGCGATTCATCATCGTTACTGCGATATTACAAAAAAATCAATATGGGTAGATAAAACCCCTAGTCATGGAAAGCATTTAGATTTTATTTCTAGACTTTTTCCAAGGTGTAAAATAATTCATATTATCAGGGACGGTAGAGATGTTGCTGCTTCTCATAAGGATAAGTGGGGAAAGAAAGGTTTTTATTCTGCATTATATGAGTGGATTAGTTACGTTCGTGGTATTAGAAAATTTCGAACCAAATTACCTGGACAATATTTTGAAATAAAATATGAAAATCTTGTAAAGAACCCCGAAAAAACTCTTAAGAATCTTCTTGATTTTCTCGAATTAGAATGGGAGGATAGGATATTGAAATATTTCTCATTTTCTCATTCTATTTTATTAGAAGATGAAGTGGATAAAAATCCATTAAAACCATTACAAAAAGATCGTATAGGTTCATGGCGTAAGAGACTTTCTCTAAATGAAAAAATTTTAGTTTCTTTGGGATTTAGAAACTTATTGATAGAGCTGGGTTATGTTAGGGGTAAGCAGAATTTGTTTTGGAAAAAAATGGAAAAAAATATTGCTTTAATTGGTTATTTGATGAGTCGTTTATTATGTTTAAAAGAAAGGTTAAAAAAATGAAGCATGATTTTTCAAGAACAAAATTAGTAAAAAGTTCTTATTTTATTTTATTTGGATCAGTATTTGAGCGTATGATCAGATTTTTATCTGGAATTGTAGTAGCTAGAATATTGGGGCCTGGTCAATATGGTGTGTTCAGTCTTTGTAGAAATATACTTTATATTTCAAGTTTGTTTACAAGAATTGGTCTAGATTTAGGAATAGTAAAGTTAATTCATCATGAAAACGAGAAAGATAGTGTTAATATTATAATATTTCAAATCCTTTTTTTTATTTTATTTATTTCTCTTTTTTTTGTTATAATTACTCAATTCTGTTTAGCTAACTTTTTAGAAAAATATATATTAAAACATAAAGATTTAGCAAATTCTTTAAAAATTTTGATTTTTGCTTTACCTTTTCTTACATTAATGCAAGTTTTAAGAGGTGTATTTAGAGGATATTTACAATTTTTTCCTATAATTTTTTCTGAAAAAATTTTACAACCGACATTGCGTTTACTTTTCGTCCTGTCGTTTTTTTTATTTTTTGGATTACAGTTAAAAGGTGTATTATATGCAACTGTACTATCATTTGTTTTTGCTGCTACTTATCTTTTTTTAATTTTTTTAAAAAAATTTTTTTGTGCAAATTTTTTAAAAAATATTTGTTATAATTTTCTAAATCTTAAAAAATTTTTGGATGTATATAAATTTTCTTTTATTATTTTTTTAACAGGATCTGTAATTTTTCTTTTGCAAAGAATGGATCTTCTAATGATAGGTTTTTATTTAAATTCAGAAGAAGTTGGTAAATATAGTGTTCTTCAATTAATTGTACCTATAATTGGTTTATTTAGTAATACTTTAAATCAAATAATTGCTCCATTAATAGCTAATGCTTGGGCACATAGTGATTTTTTAAAAATTAAGAAAATAATGTTTCAGCATATTAAATGGATTTTTATTTTAACTTTACCATTCCTTTGGGTTTTTTTAATTTGGGGAAAAGAGATAATGTTAATTTTTGGATCTGACTACGAAGTTAAATTATCTGTAATTAGAGTTTTAGCGTTTACTTATTTTTTACTTTCTGTTTTCTCATCTACTGGTTTTGTTCTTTCTATGACTAATAAACATATAGTTGAATTTATTTGTATGTCTACTGCTTTAGTTTTAAATTTTTTTCTTAACTTAATTTTAATACCAATTTATGGCCTTTTAGGTGCTTCTTTAGCTACTTTTTTCAGTATTTTATTTTCTTTAAGTTTAAAAATATTTCAAATTTATAGAATTTATAAAATACATATTTTTCAAAAAGAAATGGGTTATCTTATTATTGTTGCTTTTATTTCTTTTATTTTAAATATTCTAATTTACCAATTTTACAATGATATTTTTTTATCTTATATTTTTAAAATTATAATTTCTTTTTTAACATTTATAATAACTTATATTTTAATTTTAATATTTTCTCCTTTTAGAAACGATATGTTTTTTCTTTTTTTATCTATTAGAAACAAGCATCGTATGGTAAATAAATTATAGACTATGAAAATTGCTATTATTGCTTTGCATTTTTCTGAATATAGTTTACGCTTAAGTAAAGCTTTGGCTGAATTGGGGAACGATGTATTATTAATTCTTAAAAAAGAAAATGCAGAAAATGAAGTTGGTAATTATTTTTTTGAATTTAATCATAACAATTTAAAAATAATTCTGATACCTCATAGAAAATTACGTAATCCTTTATTTTTGTTAAATGTGAACTATATAATTAGAAATATTTTAAATTTCAGTCCGCATATTTTACATTTTCAAGAATCTTTTCCTGATTACGGGTTTTTATCTTTCTTATTATTAAAAAAATTATTAAAAAGAAAATATCCAATTGTACTTACTGTTCATGACCATGTGGATCATTCAGGTATAGATTCTAAAAGGAAGAAACGATTCATATACTATAGAAAGATGATACGAAAATATTCTGATGCAATTATTGTTCACGGAGAAACGATAAAGGAAGAAGCTAAAAAAATGCCCATTTTTAAAAACAAAAAAATATTTGTTATTCCACATGGGCCATTAGGTTTTTTACCACAAAAGAAAAAATATAATTTTAAAAATTTTGAGAAAGGGAGACTTTTATTTTTTGGTAGAATAGAAAAATATAAGGGACTTGAATATTTAATTGAAGCGCATAAAATATTAAAACAAAAAAGAATTTTTCATAGAATAGTTATTGCTGGTCGGGGTACAGAATTAAAAAAGTATAGTGAAATTTTGCAAAATAATCCTTATTTTATAATAAAAGATTATTATATTCCTCCAGATGAGATCCCATATTTATTTCTTAATTCCCATGTTGTTGTTCTTCCTTATACTGATGCTACTCAAAGTGGTGTATTAATGATGGCTATGAATTATGGACGACCTGTAGTTGCGACCCGTGTTGGTGCTATTCCGGAAGTGGTAATTGATGGATTTTCTGGTTTATTAGTTCCTCCAAGAGATCCTGTTTCTTTAAGTTATGCTATTGAAAGATTAATTTTCAATCTGGATCTTAGTTTAAAGTTTGGTGAAAATGCA
Organism: uncultured Planctomycetia bacterium; assembly: GCA_964492865.1. Classification (GTDB taxonomy): domain Bacteria; phylum Omnitrophota; class Gorgyraeia; order Duberdicusellales; family 4484-171; genus CAZBLX01. The sequence continues at coordinate 5,814 of CAZBLX010000004.1, forward strand.
AAAAAATTAATTCAAAATATATTTTCTTGGAATAAAATTGCTTATTCAACTTTAAATGTTTATCATCATTTACTTGGGTAACAGTTAAAATGAAAGTTTTGCATCTTTTGGCATCTGCAAATTTTGGCGGAGCTGAAAAAAATTTATTAAATTTAATACCTTATTTGAAAAAAAGAGGATGTGATATTTATGTAAGTTTTGGGAAAGGCGGGGTACTTTTAGATGGTTTTATAAAAAGTGGAGCCAAAGTAAATGTTATTTCTCCTTATGTTTTAAGTTATAAAAATTTTTCAAATTTATTGAAAAGTATATATAATCTATATTTGCTTATTAAATATGAAAAAATAGATCTTATTCATTCTCATCTAAATGTTCCTCATTTTGTTGCAGGTATTCTTAAAATATTAACTAAAATTCCTATAATTACTCACATTCATGGTTATACAATTTTTAACAAAAAAGAATTTGCGGATTTAAAAATTCCTAATTTTTTAAAAGTTAGTTATGCTAATGTAATTATGTCCAGATTTTTTCTTCCTATAAGTGATAAAATTATAACAATAACAAAAGGATCATTAAAAGCTCTTCAAAAAAGAAATTTTATATCTAAAAAAAAATTATGTTATATTCCTAATGGAATTTTTATTCCATCAGTGAATCCTAAAGAAAGGTATATAAATAAATCATATAATTTTGTTTCATTAGGACGGTTGGTTGAACAAAAAAATTATCCATTTTTAATAGAAGTTATAAAAGATATTCCTAAAGAGTTTGATTATAAAGTTTATATTGCTGGAAATGGTCCATTGTATAACCACTTAAAAGAAATGATTGAACATTATAATTTAACAAATAGAGTTTTTTTATTAGGATATGTAGACAATGTGTATAAAATATTAAATAAAAGTCATTGTTTTATTTTGTCTTCTATTTGGGAGTTTTTCCCTATAAGTGTTTTAGAAGCAATGAGTATGTCTTTGCCTATAATAGCTTCTGATGTAGGAGGTATGGAAGATCTTATAGATCATGGAAAAAATGGTTTTCTATGTCCTGTTAATAATAAAGAAAAATTTTTAGAGAGTATAATTTATTTAATAAAAAATAAAGAAAAAGGGATTCAAATGGGTGAAAAGAGTTTTCAAAAAGTAAAAAAATCTTTTTTGATTTCTGAAATAGCTAATAAAATTTTTAATGTATATAACGAAATATTAAAATAAATTAATTTTGAAATAGTTTTTTTTATTTTTATAGTGCAGTTACAAATAAAATTCTAACAATTGAATTAAAAATATAATGAGTATACAAAAACCTATTATTTTAATAGGAATGCCAAGAAGCGGAACGACTGTTTTAGCCGAGACTATTTCTATACATAAAGATTTAGGATGGATATCTAAATATTTAGAAATTTTTTCCTTCTTTACCTCAATTAAGTTTTTTACATAAGTTAGTAGATATCCCTTTTTAGGAGTTTATTTAAGAGGTAAAAAAGACAAAATAAAGGATTGATAAATTTTATTAAGTATTTTTACAAGTAAAGAAGATATAAAGTTATTGAAAAAATTACAAGAGATGAAGCTAATAAGCCAAATATAGTTTTTAAAAATAAAGGTTTTGATAGTAAATAAATTGAATATTAGATTTTTAATTTTCTCAGATTAAGATGCTTACTTTCAAACACTTCAAAAGGTATTTTAGATTTTTACAATAATATTTTATTAAACATTTTAAATATTTTAAATTATTAGCAGTAAATAGTGTTGAAGATAGTATATTTTTATAATTTGGTAAATTGAATTGTTGAATGATAAGTTAAAAAAATTGGCTTCAGAAAGGATTTTAATGATTTGTTTATTATTAAATAGTTTGCTCTCATTTTTTTCAAGTTTTGTATTATACTGTCCAATATATAAGGGAAACCCGTTTAGGAGGGAACAAAAGAAATGGAAAAATTTTATCAAGTATGGTTAAAAAGAAGATTTGAAAAATCTTCCGTGGAAAAAGAATTATTTGATATTAGCTGGTATAGTACGGTAAAAGTAATTGCAAAAAATCTAGCTTTAGAAAATAAAGAAATGAAATTAGCGGAAATAGGATGTGGTTGGGGAAGAATAATTATAGGAATAAAAATTTTTTTCCCTCGTATAAAGATTATTGGATACGAATTATTAGAAGATTTTTGTAAAATTTTTGAAGAGTTGAAGATAACTTATGGTTTAATGGATGTAGAAGTTATTAGAAAAGATGTAATAGAAAGTTCCTTACCTAAGAATGAATTTGATTGTATTTATTCAGTTAGAGTGCTTCATTATTTTTCAGAAAGTGAACGAATAAAAGTGTTAAAAAAAATTTACAAAGCTTTAAAACCAGAAGGTAAAATTTTTATTTCTATTCCTAACGCATGGAATATATATCGTAAATTAACTTATAAACATGCTCCATTAATTTCAATAATGAAAATAAAAAAAGAAATGAAAATAGTTGGTTTTCAAAATTTAAAAATTGGAGGATACAATTTTATTCCTCCTGTTAAAAGGTTTTCTTATGATTCCTTTTTATCTAAGATAAATTTAATACTTTCATTTATTCCGGTGATAAATTTGGCAGGAGGATTAGTATATGTGGTTGGGAAAAAGGCTTCCGGTTTGTAAAAAAATATCAAATAATAAAATTATAATTAAAAAATTAAATAAAAATAAAATTATCATAGGTAAAGTGATACCTCAGCTTACTGAGAAATTAGATATACTTGAAAATTTGATAAAAATTACTGAAAAATTGAATTTTTTTCCTAAGATAGTTACTGTGAAGAATAATATAATATATATGAATTATTACCCTGGTATAGATGGAAGAATTTTACTGTTTATTCCGCTTTTTTTTAAAAGATTGGGTAAAATTATGAAAAAATTCCATGTAACTGGTCAGGAAATATTGGGAAAGAATTATGAAATTAGATATAAATCTTTTCATGATTTGGTATTAGCTCTTGAAAAAATTTTTTATCAAACGAATAAAAATTATCATAAACAATATAAACAGTTTTTGGAGAAATTATTTAACAGTTCTAGTTGTTATATTACATTGTTACATAATGATTTTACTCTTAGAAATATTAAACTAACTTGGCAGGGAATAAAAATATTTGACTTTGAAGGAATATTTCATCCTTCTTTTCCCAATCCTTTTTTTAATATTTTTGATGTTGGGATTTTTTTATTTAATCTTATTTCATATTATAATTTTCTTTCCATATTTGGAACTTCTCATATTCGGAAGTGTATAAAATTTTTTCTTTCTGGATATGGAATGGATAGAGATACTATTTATGCTGTTTTAAAGCTTGTCGGTATTTACCATTATTTTGGTTTTTTTATAGATAGACCACTTTTAGAGGTATATGCTCATAAAAAGAATTATAAAACTTTTAAATGTTTGTTAGAAGGTTTTTTATTTAATGATAGTGGGAAAATTATTGATTTTTTGAATTTTTAAGAGCCATAAAAAAATTTAAAGTTGAATAACTTTATATGGGATAATATGAATTAATCATGATTTTGAAAAGTAGAAGTTTAAAATTTTTAGTATTTTGTTTAAAGTGTATAGTTTTGTTAGGTATATTTAAGTATACTTCTTTCTGCTTTACATTAGAAAATCTAAAAGTAAATTCAGATACCAAAGAGTTTTTAACATTGACTAAATATAGACCTCGTCTTTATCTCACTCCAGAGAAAATTACTTTCATCAGATCAAAGTTAATCTACTATCCTTATTCAAAATTTTGGAAATATATAAAGAAAAGAGCATATATATATGCAAAAGAAACTCCTCCCATTAGCGCCGAGAAATACAATGAGAATACCATCCGAAGTTTAGGGAATCGTCTTCCTTATATAGCAATGGCGTATCTTTTAACTAACAATGAAATGTATCTGCGGGGTGTTAAAAAATGGATGAAAGCACTTTGTTCTTATCCTAATTGGGCAAGCAATGAAGATCTTGGAGCTGCACATATACTTTTTGGGATGTCTATTTGTTATGATTGGCTTTATGACAAATTTACTCCAGAAGAAAGAGCTTTGTATAGAAAAAAAATTACAAAACATGCTAATATTTTTTATAAACTTTTGGTAAAAGGGAAAAAATGGTGGGCAAGAGCTTATTTACAAAATCACAATTATACTAATGTCATGGCTTTAGCAGTGGCAGGTTTAGCTTTGTATGGGGAGGTAAAAGAGGCTAAAGCATGGATTGAAATTGCAAAAGAAAACTTTAAGCAAGTCCTTTATTGGCTTTCTCCTGATGGTGCTACTCATGAGGGTGTAAATTACTGGAGCTATGGAGCAGAGGCACTACTTAAATATTTTATGGCTATGGCTCCTATATATGGGCTTGATGAGGTAAAAAACTCGTCTTTTTTTCAAAAAACTGCTTATTATAGGTTATATATGTCTCTTCCGGATTTTAGAGATAATGTTAATTATGCTGATTCTCCATATTTTGAATATCATGGACCGGGATTTATTTTAAGATGCTTGGCGAGTATATTCAATGATGGACATGCTCAATGGTTGGCAGAAAAGATAGAATATGCTCGAGGGAAAAGAGCTCTTTATTCCTGGCTTGATCTCCTCTGGTATAATGAAAATGTCAAGCCTATTCCCCCTAATGATCTGCCTACCTATGCTTATTTTGATAATTTAGGGATTTTTGTGGATAGAACAAGTTGGTCGCCTAATGGTATATGGGTGTTTTTTAAAGCAGGGCCTCCTTTAGGCAAGTTTGCTTTTTCTAAGGGCTATTATAAAGGCGCAGGGCATGTTCATCCGGATGAAGGTAATTTTTTGTTATGGGCTTATGGTAAATGGTTAATTGTGGATAACGGATATTCTCGACTTAAAAGCACAGTTAATCATAATGTGTTTCTTTTTAATGGATATGGACAACTTGGAGAGGGAAAAAAATGGTTTAATGAAGAAGCTATAAAAAAATACAATGGTTATGCTCAAATTAAATATACTGATTTTAAAAACGAATATAAGTATATAACAGCAGATCTTACAAAAATTTATCCGCCAGAAGCAAGACTTAAAAAGTGGCTTAGAACATGGATTTTTTTGCCCAAGGGATATTTAATTATTAAAGACGATATAGAAATGAAAAATCCAGGATATGCAGAAAGTTTTTTACATTTAGGACTTGGGTATATAACAAAGACAAACTATGGTTTTTTGTATAAAGATTATAATGTAGGTTTTAAGCTTTACGAAATTGGTGATAAACCGGACAAAGTAATTATTGAACCAACTTTTTTTATAGGAAAAAGAAATAAGAAAAATAACAATAGCAGGTTTACTTTACATTTTATTTATAATAGATCTAATATCTCAAGTATTTTATTATTTAAAATTTTTCATGGAAAAGAGGAAGAAAAATTAGTTTTTTTAAAAAAGACCAAAAATTATATTGAATTTTCTGACGGAGCTTTGGAGGTTAAGATAGATTTTTTAAAGAAAAAAGTTATTTTTGAATAAAAGGTTTTATTAGTTTTTTAAAAAACCTTTGTAAAAACTGATTGCTTTATTGTTTTAGCTTTTGATTTTAAAAAATAATTAAGACAATGGGAGATAAAAGTTCTTATTTATGTATTACCTACGGTTGTTTATGATAAATTATTAAAAAATAATATTAAGTAGAAAAGATAGAGCAGGCAAAAAAGAATAAGGTTTTAAAGGTTTTATTTCTGGCTAAAATCGAAAAAAAAGAAAAAAATATTTGAAGGAGGAATAAAAGGTTTTTTTGAAAATGGTAAACATGTATTTTTAACAAATAGTAAAGATCTTAAAATTCTTGCTGAGTTAATGGAAAAGTTTATACAATCATCAATTTATTAAAAAAACTTTATGGCTTCAAAAGTAGCTGAAAAACTAAAAATATAAAAAAAAAGCTATGTTAATTAAAAAAATTTTTTATTTTTATTCGAAAAAACATAGAAAAAAAAGAGCCAAACTTTTTTTAAACCTGTTAAATCCAACTCCAAAGGATAGAATATTGGATTTAGGTTCGGGAGATGGTTCTTATATTGCTAATATTTTGCCTTTTAGAGAGAATGTTTACCTTGCAGATATTTCTGAAGAAGATTTAAAAATAGCACAAAAGAAATATGGTTTTAAGAATACTATTTTGCTAAAAGATGACGATCCTATTTTGCCTTTTCCTGATAAATATTTTGATATTGTTTTTTGCTCTTCTGTAATTGAACATGTTACCGGTCCTAAAAATAAAGTTAAAAGTATAAAAGATAGCAAACTTTTTTATGAATTAGCCTTTAAATATCAACTATCTTTTGCTAATGAAATTCGGAGAATTTCTAAAAAATATTTTGTACAAACACCATATAAATATTTTTTAATAGAGTCCCATACATGGTTACCTTTTATAATCGTTTTACTTCCCAGAAAACTGCAGATAAAATTAATTGATTTTTTGAATAATACAAAATGGCCTAAAAAGACCTTTCCTGATTGGAATCTATTAACCATAAAAGATATGAAAATGTTATTTCCAGATGCTCAGATAATATTAGAAAAATCGTTGTTAATGACAAAATCTATTATAGCTGTAAAAGTTAAAGATAAGTAAGTTTTATCTTTTAGTTTTTTAAGACCGATCAAAATTTTTCCGAAAAGAATAAGAGATGTCATTAAGATTATTAGAGGAAAATTATCACAGAGGCGATATGTAAATGATGAAAAAAATTTTTTTAAGATGTTATTATTACACATAAAAGAGAGAAATTATGATAAAATAAATAAAATAAAATATAACGAATTTTTTAGACTGGGGAAAAATTTATTTTTGACAATTTGATGTAAGAGCTCGATTCTCGAAAGAGAATTTGTATTAATGAAAAAAATTTTATTTATATTTGGAACAAGACCAGAAGCAATTAAACTTGTTTCATTGATTAAGGAGTTTCAAAAATATCCTCAAAAATTTGAGGTAAAAGTATGTACTACTGCTCAGCATCGAGAGATGCTTGATCAAGTTCTTACCTTTTTTAAAATTATACCAAATTTTGATTTAAACCTGATGAAACCTAATCAGTCTCTTTTTAAATTAACAGCAAATATTATTGAACATTTAGAAAATGTTTTAACTCAATATTATCCTGATTTAATTTTTGTTCAGGGGGATACTACTACAGCTTTTGCAGGAGCACTTGCTGGGTTTTATAAAAAAATAAAAATTGCTCATATAGAAGCAGGTTTAAGAAGCCACAATAAATATTCTCCTTTTCCAGAAGAAATAAATAGAGTTCTTGTGGGACATCTTGCAGATTATCACTTTACTCCTACAGAAAAAGCAAAGGAAAATCTTTATAAAGAAGGAATTAGAGAAAACATCTGGGTAGTAGGAAATACGGTTATAGATGCTCTTTTCCTTGGATTAGAAATGATAAAAGAACAGGGGGAAGAATCTTATTATAATTACTTTCATTTTGTAGATTTTTCTAAAAAAATTATTTTAGTTACAGGACATAGGAGAGAAAGTTTTGGAGAACCTTTTAGAAATATTTGTTTTGCTTTAAAAGAAATTGCTGATTCTTTTGAAGATGTAGAAATAGTTTACCCGGTTCATCTTAATCCTAATGTAAGAAAACCGGTCTTTGAAATCTTAAAAAATCATCCGAGAATTCATTTAATAGAACCTTTGGAGTATTCCTATTTAATATGGCTTATGAGCAAATCTTATTTGGTGTTAACAGATTCTGGAGGAATCCAAGAGGAAGCACCATCTCTTGGAAAGCCAGTTCTTGTAATGAGAGAGGTTACAGAAAGAATAGAAGGTATAAAAGCTGGCACTGCTAAACTTGTAGGAACAAATAGAAATAAAATAGTATATGAAACTGCCAGACTTATTGAAAATGTTGATGAATACAATAAAATGTCTAACGCAGTTAATCCTTATGGAGATGGAAAAAGTTCTATTAGGATACGAAAAATTATTGAAAAAATGTTATAAATGAGTAGAAAAAAGTTAATTATAAAAGTTAAAGAAATAAAAGGCAATTGTCCTATTTTTAAGATAGGAGATATGTTTTTTATAGAGAATGGATATATTTTGAGATTAGAAAAACCGATATGTATGCATTCTCTTACCTCTATTATGCCTTATTATGTAGCTTTAAGTAGAGGAATAAAACCTCAGGAATTGGGTCTCGGAAAAAACAATAAAGCCTATGTTCAATGCCTTGACCCATGTGAGTATACAGGAGGAGGAACAGTAATTTTTGAAATTATTATAAGCGACTAAGCTAATGAAACCAAAAGTAGTAATAATGGGACTTGGTTATATAGGACTTCCTACAGCAGCTCTTATCGCAAGTAGAAATATTGAAGTTTATGGAGTAGATATAAATGAAAAAGTAGTAAACACCATTAACGAAGGACATATTCATATTATAGAACCTGATTTAGAAGGATTAGTAAGCCATGTAGTAAAAAAAGGTTACTTGAAAGCTTCTACTCAGCCACAATCTGCAGATGTATTTTTAATTGCTGTTCCTACACCATTTAAGGATGATTATAAACCTAACCTTTTTTATGTAAAATCAGCCATAAAAATGATTATCCCTTATCTTAAAAGGGAAAACCTTGTAATTATTGAATCTACAAGTCCTATAGGGACAACTGAGAAAATGTTCAATTTAATACTTCGGGAAAGACCAGATTTTGAGGGAAAGATATATATGGCTTACTGCCCAGAAAGGGTTCTTCCTGGGAAAATTCTTTATGAACTTGAACATAATGACAGAGTTATAGGAGGTATAAATCCTGAGTCCACAAAAAAAGCGAAAGAGTTTTATGCTCTTTTTGTGAAAGGAGAGCTTTTTGAAACAGATGCAAAAACTGCAGAGATGTGTAAACTTGTAGAAAATGCTTATCGGGATGTAAATATTGCATTTGCTAATGAACTTTCTTTAATTTGTGATAAAACAGGAATCAATGTGTGGGAACTAATTAAATTGGCAAACAGACACCCAAGAGTTAATATTTTGCAACCTGGTGTAGGAGTTGGGGGGCATTGTATAGCGGTTGATCCCTGGTTTTTGATAACAAGTTTTCCAGATGAAGCAAAATTAATGAAAACAGCAAGAAAAGTCAATCTTTATAAAACAGAGTGGGTAATAGATAAAATAAAAGAAAAAGCGAAAAATTTTGAAAAAGAACAAGGAAGAAAACCAAAGATAGTCTGTTTAGGACTTACTTATAAACCGGATATAGATGACTTAAGGGAAAGTCCAGCACTTTATATAGTTAAAACTCTTTTTAAAGAAGGCTTTGATATTTTACCAGTGGAGCCAAATGTAGATAGTATAAAAGGATTGGATCTATACGATGTTAATACTGCTCTTCACGAAGGTGATATAATAGTATTTCTTGTAGCTCATAAAGTGTTTAAAAATATAAAAGTGCCAAATAATAAATTGATTTTAGACTTTTGTGGAATTAAGGAAATATACAGATAATACCATATTTTAATCCACGTTCATTAATTATTTTTTTGTTAAATGCTTTTTAAATAAAATATGAGAAAAAAGAGAAATAAAGTAAAAATTTTACTTACTATTCCATCTCTTAGTGGAAAGGGGGGGGTATCAAGTTATTATAGAGCGATCTTCCCTTATCTTAAAAAGTTGACAAAATTGGAATATTTAGAAATAGGTTCAGCTTGTGGGAGAAAGTTAAATTTTATTTTTGATCAGTTATTTTTTTGTAAAAAAATAAAAAATAAGTCAATAGAACTTGTTCATATTAATCCTTCACTTTATCCAAAAAGTTTTTTGAGAGACGGCTTTTTTGCTTGGCAGGCTAAGAAAAGAAAAAAAAGACTACTTGTGTTTTTTCGTGGGTGGAATAGAAATTTTGAAAATAAAATAGATAATAGTCCTGTGTTGAGAAAATTTTTTTGGTATACCTTTGGGAAAGCAGATGCTTTTATTGTACTTTCATCAGAGTTTAAAAATAAACTCAGAGAATGGGGAATAACGGTTCCTATTTATTTAGAAACAACAGCTGTGGATGATAAACTACTTGAAGATTTCGATATTCAGAAGAAATTAAGAGCTTTTTCAGGGGAAGATGTTATTAACTTTTTATTTTTAGCAAGATTAGAAAAAGAAAAAGGAATTATAGAAACAATAGATATTTTTGATATTTTAAAAAGCGAATATAAAAAAATTAAATTAATTATAGCAGGTGATGGTCCTTACAAGAAAAAAGTTTTAGAAAGAATAAATAAAAGTCCTTATCGTGATGAGATTGAATATATTGGTTATGTAAAAGGGGAAGAAAAAAAAGAGATTTTTAAAAAAGCACATATATACTTCTTTCCTACTTATTATGGAGAAGGTTTACCTACTTCAGTTTTGGAAGCTATGTGTTTTGGTTGTTTTGTAGTAACTACAGATGTAGGAGGATTAAAAGATTTATGGAAAAGGCATAAGTGGGGAATTCAGATAAAAACAGAAGATGTAAAAAATAGAAGACTACTTAATTTAATAAATCTACTTCAGGAGATTTTGTTTAAAAATAGAGAATTTATTATTAACACTATGAAAAAAAATTATTTATTCGGGATTAACAACTTTTTAGCAAGTAAGGTTTCTTTAAGACTTAAGAAAATCTATGACAAAATTATTGAAAAATCTTAAGATGCTTTCAAATCTTCAAAAATTCAAAAAATTTATTGAAAATTATGCCATTAAAAATGATTTGAATAGTTCAGATCCCTATGATTTGTGGATTATTACTCCTGGAATTTTTATAAAAAAATTATTCTATAAGAATAAACATATAGGCTATCCTTTTATTGGAATTTATCTAATATTGGACTTTTTAGGAATTGTAAAAAAATTTTATAAAAAAAGAGAATATCCTATTGTAAGAGCCCTTGCTGCTCAAAGTGCAATAAATCTTTATTATTATACGAAAGAAAAAAAATACTTAAATATTGCTAAACAACATTTACTATTTTTAAAAAAAAACTATTCCAAAGGCTACTCGGGATATTGTTGGGGATTAAATCAGCCGTGGATGTCAAAAAACAGATTTTATCCAGAGAATATTCCCCATGTAACCCATACTCCTTATCCTCTTGAAGCTTTTATAAAATACCGAAAAATTACAGATTCAAAAGAATTTGATAATGTAATTAAATCTGTATTTTGGTTTTTAGAAAAAGATATACCAGTTATGCATGAAAGTGCCGAGGAACTGGCAGTCGGCTATTCTCCTCTTCCAGAAAATTACATTGTTATAAATGCAAATTCTTATGTGATGTATATGTACGCTCTATTGTTAGAATTTTATCCTGAAAAAATGAAGTACATAAAAAATAAAATTTACCGAATTTATAATTTTATAGTTAATAATCAAGAACCGGATGGGAGTTGGTGGTATTATGTAAAAGGAGCAAAAGGAAATTTTATAGATTGTTTTCATTCTTGTTTTATTATGAAAAATATATACAAAACTGCACAAATAATTGAATTACCTAATTGGGAAAACATAGTAGAAAAAGGATATAATTATCTAATTAATAATTTTTTTAACAAGAAAAAATCTTTGGTTAAAAGATTTTCAAAGTCAGATAAATTTAACCCTGTAAAATGGGATTTGTATGATAACGCAGAATTTTTGAATTTGTCAATTCTACTTGATAAAATGAATATAGCAAGTAAAAATTTAGAAGCCATTTTAAAAACTTTTGTTAAAAATGAAAGAGAAATATATTCACAGGTATGGATAGGTGGGATTAAAAGATATAAAAACACTTTAAGATGGGCTGTAATGCCTTTTGTGTATGCAGTGAGTGAATTTTTGATAAAAAACTTAAAATTTTGAAATAAATATTTATTTATAACATTTAAATTTTTTATCAGTAGATAGTGGTAAAGAAAATAATATTTTTTATCACTTGTTGGACTCATTAATTAAGAAGATCAGCTTTGGCAAGGATTTTAATGATTTATTTATTATTGAATAACTTTACTTTCGTTTTTAAGTTTTGTATTATACTATCCAATATATTGAAAAAATCTATATATAGCACTTTTTGCGTTTTTATAAAATCTTACAAAAGTGCAAATATTTTGATGTTTTAGCAAATGTTATTGATAGATTAATAGTTATTATTAATTAAAAAAATTCTTTAAAAAGTATATAATGTGTGGAATTTTAGGGACAGTAAATATTAAATTTGACAAAGCTATTTTAGATTTACTTAAACATAGAGGACCTGATGATTGGGGAATAGAGACCATAGAAATAAAAGAAAACAAAGTTTATTTTGGTCATAGGAGACTTTCTATTTTAGATCTCTCCCATGCAGGGCATCAACCTATGTATTCTCATGATGGAAGGTTTTTAATAGTTTTTAATGGAGAAGTTTATAATCACTTAGAACTTAAAGAGAAGTTGAAAGATATTTCTTTTAGAGGGCATTCTGATACAGAAACAATAGTGAATTATATGGCGAAATTTGGACCGAAAAGTTCTGTGGATTTTAATGGTATATTTGCTTTTGGACTTCTTGATACAAAAAATGCTAAAATTTACATAGCAAGAGATAGATTTGGAGTAAAACCGATATACTATTGGCATGACGGGGATAAATTTATTTTTTCTTCAGAAATAAAACCAATTTTACATTTAACAAAAAAATTTGAGATAGATAAAAGTGCTCTGGTAACATTTTTAACACTTCGTTATAATCCTTCTCCTAAAACTCTTATAAAAGGAATTTACAAACTCTGTCCTGGAGATTTATTTGAATATGACATAATAACAAGAAAGCTTAGAAAACTTTTGAATATCAATGAAGAACGTATTCCTAAAATAAGAATAGAAAGGAATAAAAGTGAAAATTATTGGGTAGATTTACTTGCAGAAACTTTAGAGGAAGCAGTTAAAAGACAGATGCTTTCAGATGTAGAGGTAGGAGTATTTTTATCTGGGGGATTGGATTCTGCTTTAATTACTGCTATTGCTTCAAGGTATGCTAAAGGGAGACTTAAGACATTTTGTATTGGTTTTGAAGGAGCAGAAAGTTCAATGGAAGATGAGAGAGAAGATGCAAGAAAAACAGCAGAAATTATTGGAACAGACCATTATGAAGAAGTGGCAAAACCTAAAGAATATTTAGAATTTGTTAGAAAGTCTATATATTTTTTAGAAGAACCAAATGGGACAGCTGCTACTTTTGCTCAATACGAAGTAACCAAACTCGCAAGGAGATATGTAAAAGTAGCATTAGCTGGACAGGGTGTTGATGAAATTTTTATGGGATATAGGAGATATAATTTTGCTGAAAAGCTTAATACTTTACTTAAAGCAAAAAGATTTTTAATGATTATATCCCCTCTTCTCAAATGGCATTATAGATTAAGAAGAATGCTTTATGCGTTAAAAGGTGATGAATTATATGAAGTGTTTATAAATGCTTTTGCTGTATTTCAAAAAAAAGAAATGGAGAAATTATTAAATTTTGACTTTAAAATTCAGGTGAATGATTTGAAATATTTTTATAATTTGATAAATAAAAATGACAAAAAATTTGTAGAAATTATGTCTATTTTTGATACTTATACATGGCTTCCTGATGAACTTTTAATTTATGGAGATAAAATGACCATGGCATTGTCTTTAGAGATGAGAGTTCCATTTTTAGATAACCAAGTGGTTGATGTAGTTGAGAGGATTCCGGTTGAGTATAAAATAAGAAATGGAGAGAATAAATATATTCTAAAAAAAGTTGCTTTAAAATATCTTCCAGAAGAGATTATATACAGAAAAAAAAGAGGTTTTAATATGCCTATCTTAAAATGGCTTTCAAATGATTTGCAGGAAGAATTAAGAAAAAGATTTGTTGAAAACCCTCATCCAGTTCATTCTTATTTAACCCGGGAAGCTATTGCAAAACTTTTAGATGGTTATAGAAATGGAAAAGAAAAAGATCATAGAAAGGGAGTAGTACTAATTCATTTTGCTATATTTTTAGAAGTCTTTGAAAACTTTTTATTACACTAAATGAACCCCAATATGGACTTAAGGAAAAGTTTAAAGCTAAATTAATAAGGAGTCATTATGATTAAAGTTTTAATGAATAAACCTATATTAAGACACGCTAAAATAATTGAAAAATCTTTAAAAATAGCTGGTTATCAGGTTATAACAGATGTTTTTTGCGATGACAGAAGCCTTTTTAAAATAATTAAATTTTACCAACCTGTTGTAATTTTACCGGTTACTATTAATGATTTTTCTTTACTTGCGCGAAATAAAGAAGCTTTAAATAGGCTAAACTGTAAGACTCTTGTACCTGATTATTCTACATGGTTTAGGTATTATGATAAAGGTCGGTGTTATGAATTGGTGTTAGAAGCCGGTATTAAAGCACCTAAAACTTTTAGGGTTTTTTCTAAAGAGGAAGCATTGGAAAGTGTAAGTACTTTAGGGTTTCCATTGGTCTTAAAATATCCCAAAGAAGGTGGCAGTAGATTTGTAAGAGTGGTGAAAAGTGATGATGAATTGTTAAAAAATGTTAATGAATTTATGGATTTAGGTGCTAATATCAAAGAAGATGGTATTTTACTTCAAGAGTTTATAGAGGGGCGTTCTTGTGGATATTTTGCCTTGGCAAAGGAGGGAGAGATTTATGCAGAGTTTGGACATATTAGAGTAAGAGAAAATCCTCCCTGGGGTGGGGTCAGTTGTGTATGTGAGAGTTTTTTTCATAAGAAAATGTTTGAATATGGAAGAAAATTAATTAAGATTGGTAAATATACTGGAGTATGTATGGTTGAATTTAAAATGACATCAAGTGAAGAGTTTTACTGGATAGAAACTAATCCCAAATTTTGGGGATCTGTGTTGTTGCCAATTGTTTCTGGAGTCAATTTTCCTGTGCTTTATGTGAGATTGGCAATTGAAGGAGCTGTTGAGAAACTTTTGGGAAATACTTTTTATAAAAAGAAAATTCAATATGTTTTTTGTGATCTAAAAAGAACTTTTAAGTACAAACCGTGGGATGCCTGTTTAGTAATTAAAGATTTTTTAAACCCTTTAGTTAAAAAGGATATTTTTTTTCTCGGAATAAAAGAATTTTTGCGGTTTTATTTTTGCAAAAAATAGAGTGTGAATATTTTTAGATTATTATTTCATATTCATACTATTTATAGTTGGGATGGGTTTATAAAAATTGAGGAACTTATTGCGATTGCGGAGAAGTTTAACATTACTCATCTGTGTGTAACAGAACACAACAATATTGATAGCTATTGGGTATTATGTGATTTTGTAAGAAAGAAAAAAAGCAATATTAATATAATTCCAGGAGTAGAATATACGACAAAGGTAGGTGATATAATAATAATGGGATTGGCGAAGATATTTAATTTTGATTTTTTTGAGGAGTGGGAGCGTTTAGTAAAAGAAGCTCAAAATAATGGTGGAGTAGTGGTTTTACCACACCCTTATAAAAGGAAGAATTATCCCAAGGAATTGATAGAAAGAATAGATGTTTTTGAAGCTGTTAATATGAGAGGGATTTGTAAAAAATTTACTGTTGAGGAATTTGCTGGTAAACCGTGTATTTATGGAGTGGATGCTCATCTTAGAAGAGAACTCCCGGGGATTATTAATAATGTAGTTACCTCTTATTCGGATTTACTAACAGCTCTTAAGAAAGGAAGTTTTGTATGTATCCCGGAGATATATAGGAAAGATTTATGTCTTTTGTCATTTTGTTTAAAAAGTCTCCATAAGATTAAAAGAATTATTAATAGAAGAAAAAAGCGATGAAGATACTTATTACCTTTGACTTAGAGCTTTTCCTCGGAAATAAAACAGGTTCTGTGGAAAAATGTTTTTATGAACCAACTATGTACATACTCGATATTTTGAAAAAGTTTAATGTATCTGCAACTTTTTTTGTAGATGCAGGTTATTTGTTAGTCCTTAAAAAACTTAAGGACAAGTATGTCAATTTGCAGAAAGATTTTTTACTGGCGGTGCGAACTATAGAGAAAATAATAAAAGCAAATTCCAAAGTAGAACTACATATTCATCCTCAGTGGTTAAAAGGTATTTATAAGAATGGGGTATGGTATTTGAATAATAGATGGTATAGATTACAAGATTTCCCAGAAAGGGAAATAATTCAAATACTTTCAGAAGGTAAAAAGATATTAGAAGAAGTAGCTCAAGAGGAAGTAGTTGCTTTTAGGGCAGGAGGGTGGTGTATTGAACCTTTTGAAAAGTTAAGAAGATGTTTTAAAAGTTGCAGAATTTTTATTGATTCTTCTGTATTTCAAGGAGGGTATATAAAAACTGATACTTATAATGTTGATTTTAGACTTGCTCCTGAGGAAGATATATATAGATTTTCTACTTCTCCTCTTATTCCTGAGAAAAATGGTGAATTTGTAGAGATTCAAATTTCTTCTTTCTCATATACACCACTGTTTTACTTGAAATTCATTGTATTAAAGACATTTCAAAAACGAAATTTTTCTCAATTTGGAGACGGTTACCCTATAACTGGGAGCCAATTTAACAAAATTAAATATTTTTTGAAGTTACATTGTTTCCCTGTGTCTCTGGACCTCTATCGTGCAAGTGTTTTAGAGAAAGCTTTTAAGAAAAGGTTGAAACTAGGGAAAAAAATTTTTGTAGTAATGGGACATCCTAAAAGGATGAGTAGATACTCTTTACAGCGTTTAGAAGAGTTTGTAAAAAAATATGTTAATAATTATGAATTCGGGCATTATAAACAGTTTAAATCACTGAATGCAAAACCTTGAAAAAATATGGAAAGAAAAAACTACTGGAAAGGGGTGGTACTTATCCATGTTGGTATATTTTTAGAAATATTTGAAAAGTTGATAAAAAATGGAAAGATTCGAGTCTAAAAATCATAAAAGAGTGTATATTTTCAACTGTCCTATAGATGCTTTAAC
Source organism: uncultured Planctomycetia bacterium (assembly GCA_964492865.1). GTDB lineage: Bacteria > Omnitrophota > Gorgyraeia > Duberdicusellales > 4484-171 > CAZBLX01. The sequence goes on from CAZBLX010000004.1 coordinate 22,837, forward strand.
TATGAAAGAGACTGTTCAAATTGTAGATAACGTTATTAAAGAAGGAAAACATATTCACCATGCAGTGGTAAATGTAGCAAAGATTGTTAAAATGCAAGAAGATAAAGAACTTTATAATAGTATTGTAAATGCTGATATAATTAATGCTGATGGAATGCCTATAGTTTGGGCTTCAAGACTTTTAGGGAAGCCTTTACCTGAGCGAGTAGCTGGTATTGATCTTATGCAAGAGCTTATTAAATTGGCTTATAATCGGAAATATAAAATTTTCTTTTTTGGAGCAAGAGAAGAAGTTGTAAAAAAAGTAGTTGAGAAATATTCAAGGGAATATTCACCAGAAATTATTGCTGGTTATAGAAATGGCTATTATTCAGAAGAGGAAGAACCTTTAATAGCTAAACAAATAGCTGAAAGTGGAGCAAACATTTTATTTGTCGGTATCAGTAGTCCTAAAAAAGAAAAATTTTTATATAAATACAAACACATTTTAAAAAACGTCAATTTTATAATGGGTGTAGGTGGAAGCTTTGATGTTATTGCAGGAAAAATTAAAAGAGCTCCTAAATGGATGCAAAAATGTGGATTGGAGTGGGTTTATAGATTAGTACAAGAACCAAGAAGAATGTGGAGGAGATATTTGATAGGTAATACGAAATTTGTAATATTGGTAATTAAGGAATTTTTAAAAACGAAAATTAAATATAAAAAATACATTAAAAGTTTATGAAGAAGTTTTATGACTCTTTTTCTCAAAAAAATTTAATAAGTGCTTCAAATAATTTTTTTAAGTCTTTCTGAAGATTGCGACAGAATTCAAGCTGATCTGAAAAAAACCGAGAAAAAATTAATTTACTGTCTTTCTATTAGAACTACTTTGGGTTTCTTTTTCCCAACTTTCAAAAAATCGTTGTCTGTTGTGTATATTTCTGTACAGTCTTTACAGCAGATATAAATTAAACTATCAACAGCACTAATCCCAGTTCCATGGCTAAGGAAAGCAGCTTCTTCAAGCACCTCCCAATTAAGTTCCCTTGCCTCACATACCCCTTCTCTAAATGCCTCAAATAGAGCATCGCAAAATTCCTTAGAAATCATCCCACGTAAAGCCAGTCTCCTTAATTCAAACACCGTTATCATACTTATTATTCCTTTTTTCTCTCCTTCAGTTACCTCCAACCAAAGTTTCACGGCTATTTTATTCTTTTTATAAAGTTCCACAAAAAATGAAGTATCAAATCCCACTTTTACCATCTTTCCCATTCTTTTCTCATTTTCTTTATTTCCTCAAAAGCCTTTTTTGCCTGTTCTTCACTAAAACTACTTTTCTCTATTACTTCCAGAACTTTCATACCTGCTCTTTTTTTCTTTTTCTCAAAAAGTACCTCTTCAAGCCATTCATTTATTATTTTGCTAATACTTTTTTTCTCACGCTCAGCAATTTTTTTTATTTCTTCTAATAAAACAGGTTTTATTGTTATTGTTATCCTTTCCATCCTCCCCACCCTCTGTATTTTTTCTTATAAGAATATCATATCATATTTAAAAATAAAGATAGAAAAATTTTTAAAAAATATTTAAATAAAGCTATCAGCAAACTTATACAGGTGAGGAGAAATAGCTTCTATAGTATCTCAAATTTGTTTTTTGTGGCTTCCTTTTTATATTGATAATTTTACTCCAAATGAAGAGATGATGAAAGAGTTAAAATTG
>CAZBLX010000005.1:0-22404 GCA_964492865.1 uncultured Planctomycetia bacterium
GTAAAAAACGGGAAAAAAGTCTGTATACCCTGCTCTGGATATTGAGGTGCTAAAATGAATTTAACTTATCTTGCTCCTCCAATATTTTTTGTTATTGCTTTTGTTTTTTCCATGCTCGGTATGGGAGGCTCCCAACTTTATATACCAATTCTTTTCTGGCTGGGAATGGATTTTAAAACACAGGCGATTCCCTTAGGTATGCTTCTTAATGTGGTAAATTCATCATCTGCTGCAATTACCTACGCAAGAAAGGGTCTAGTTGATTGGAGAACTGCTATATCTTTTGGTATTTTTATGGTTATTTTTGCACCTTTAGGAACATGGGCAAACATTTCACTTCCTACTAAACCAGTAATTTTAATCTTTGCTCTTTTTACTGCTACAGCAGCTATCCTTATGCTTTCCGGATGGAAACCTAAAAGAGGTAAATTATCAAAAAGAGGCAGATTAATTTTGGGAATGTGTGCAGGAAGCACTTTAGGTTTTTTTGCAGGATTAATAGGAAGAGGTGGGGGCAGTTTTGTTGTCCCTTTGCTTTATATAGCAGGATTAGAGCCAAAATTGGCAGCAGCCACATCAGCAATGGTTGTAACTTTTTCAGGAAGTTCAAGTTTTATCTCACATATTGCTACAGCAGCTCAACCTGATTGGATTGTGTGGGGAGCCTGTGTTATAGCAGTATTTTTAGGAAGTCAGGCAGGCTCCAGATTAATGGCTTACAGACTTAAATCAAAAGCAATAAAATTAATTTTTGGAATAGTTCTTTTGGGTGTGGCTCTTCTTTTAATCATAAAAGATGTGTTATAATAATTATTACCAGAGAACTATCACACCCGTCGGGTGTGCAAGTGGCAAGCTTTCTTATTTAAAATTCAGGTATATTCTTCTAAGTATCGCGTCCCATAAAGCTTGCTGGTTAAATTCTTGAATATCTTTAAAAAATCTTCTTTCCCCTTTGGGATTAGAAATGAAAATTCTAATATTCTCATCCAATTTATCTCCTCCTAAAATTTCTGCTAAATCTTCTATAAATTCCTCAAAGGACTTTTTGTAAGAAAAACCATAGGAAGATATTCTGTATCTTTGGTAATTATTAGTGAATATGTCAATTATTTTATTTATTTTCAAATCATCTAATTTTTCTTCTTTATCAAAAGACTTCCCAAAATCTGCTACCTCTATAGCATCGGATGAATCTTCATATCTGTAGACAAAATAAATTATTTCTCCCAAGATACAATAAAAAACATCTTCAGGATTTATCACAACTTTTCTTTCAAGGCTACTAAACAAAATTTTTTTCTCTACTATTTCTACTTTTCTCACTTCTTCTATTTTTCTATATTTAAATATCTCCTCTTGAGGAAATATAACTACAGGGATATTTAAAGATTGTAATTTCTCGGAAGCTATAACTGCTTCTTCATAATCTAAGTCTTCAAACAAAATACCTTTACATTTAGAAAAAGTATTTTTAAACCTATAAGCTAATTTCACGCCTAAATTTATATTTTTATATTTTCCTATAGTAAATAACTCTTCAAATATTTTTTCTTTATTATTTTCTACTATTTTTTCATCTCTTATTTGCAAAACAACACAATACTTACTATATTTTTCCCCAAAAAAATCTATCTTTTTTAAAAAATTTTCAATTCTCTCCTTTTCTTTTATTACTTCTTTTAAAATACTTTCATCCTTTATTAAAGAAGAGCAATTCAGCACCTCGTTTAAATATTTTAAAGAAGATGATGGATCTTTTAAAACTTTAGAATAAATAAAGGCTAATTTGCATTTTGCATCAATAGCATCTTTCTCATTGGGATAGTTAGAGATATACTTTAAGTAAGCTTGTAGAGAGAAAATATAATTATTTTCTTTAAATAAAATATCCGCAATCATTTTTTGGTAAAAAGGACTTAAAGTGTAAGGAAGAGCTTTCTTCTCAAACTCTATATAACTTTCTATTGCTTCTTTTATCTTTTTCTCATCAAGTAATTTTTCTATTAAATTTTTATAATAAATAAACTCCTGTTTTTGTAAACTCTCCTTTTTCTCTATCTCCTTCTCCTCTCTCTCAATTTCTTCCTCTCTTTCTTTTTCTCTTTTTTCTTGAGGAGAAATAAATACCTCCCCTCCTTTAAGCATTTTTATAAAATAAGCAAAACTTGCCCCAAAGATAAATCCTCCTATGTGCGCAAAGAAAGCTACACTAAAAAATTCTCCAAAAGAAGCATAGAATAATTGCAACAAAAACCACATTCCTAAAAAAATATAAGCTTTTATCCTTAAAATAATAATTTTATAAAAATAAAGCATACAAAAACATCTTATTTTCGCCCAAGGGAAGAATAAAAAATATGCCCCCATAACTGCACTTATCGCTCCACTTGCTCCAATTGTAGGGATATCCTTTGCAGGAGTAAAAATGCTATGAATGATTGAAGCAAAAATGCCTCCTAATATATAAAACGTGAAAAATAAAGTTTTTCCCATCTTATCTTCAACGTTATCTCCAAAAATCCATAAATACCACATATTACCAAGAAGATGAAAAAAATCTGCATGAAGGAACAAAGAGGAGATTAGAGTAAAAAAATTAAAAGAAGAGGGAATAAATCCATAAGTTTTAATTATCTGATAATAGTTTTCTTTTAATCCAAATAGAAAAAATATTATACAGTTAATTATTATTATCCCTAAAGTAACGAAAGGAAAATTTTGAGAAGGGTTATCATCTCTATAAGGAAGAGGAAGCATTAAATTTTAGTTATATTTTATATGTGCTACTCCCCATTTGTCAAGCAAAAGGTCACCCAACAATCACATCCAACCATACCCGATGAGTATGTAAGTGATAGTATCTTCCTCACTAATACCCAAAAGTCGCTTTTTTCTAATTTCGGTTAAGACATAAAGAAATTTGCTAAATTGTTACTTTCTTAAAAACTCAAGAAATTTTTTTATTCTTTTCTCCTCTCCTATATCTTTAGGAAAATAATACTGCCTTTTTGCTCCATAATCCTGTTTTACATACCCTCCAAATGCATGAGGATATTTATAATCTTTAGAATGAGTTTTTAAATGCTTGGGAACTTCTTGTGTCTCTTTTTCCTCTACATCTTCAAGTGCCTCCTTTATTGCTTTATAAGAAGCATTAGATTTAGGAGATGTAGCCAGATAAAGTGTAGTCTGTGCCAGAATTAAAGAGCTTTCCGGCATACCAATAAATTCAACTGCTTTATAGCAAGACGTAGCTAAAACCAATGCAAAAGGATTAGCATTTCCAATATCTTCACTGGCTAAAATCACTAAACGTCGGGCAATAAAACGTGGATCTTCTCCTGATTTAATCATCTTTGCCAGCCAATATAGACTACTGTCAGGGTCTGAGCCTCTTACTGATTTTATAAATGCAGAGATCGTATCATAGTGGTAACTATCCTTTTTATCATAAAATAAATTCTTCTGGATGCTTTCCTTTGCTACCTGTATATCTATTTTTATCTTTCCACATTTCTCAGGTGTTGTTAAAACACATATCTCTAATGCTGTTAAAGCCTTTCTTGCATCTCCTGAGGAAGCTAAAGCAATATATTCTAAAGCCTGAGAATCAATCTCTACATTCTTATCTGCCAGACCCCTTTTATCTTTTAAAGCTCTTTTTAAAATAAAAATTATCTCCTCTTTACTTAAAGGCTTTAATTCCACAACTGAGGAGCGGGAGATTAAAGAAGGAATGAGATAATAATAGGGATTATAAATTGTTGCTCCAATAAAAATTACTATCCCTGTCTCTGTATCGGGAACTAAAACTTCCTGCTGGAGTTTATTAAAACGGTGTATCTCATCAATAAAAAGGATTGTCTTTTTGTTTCTTTTTCGCGTTTCTTCTAAAATAGCCTTTATCTCCTTAGTTGAGGAAAATACAGCATTAAAATATTTAAATTCAGCCTGATACTTCTGTGCAATAATCTCTCCCAGGCTTGTTTTTCCGCAACCAGGAGGTCCCCATAAAATTAAAGAAGATATCCTTTTTGCCTCAATTAATCTCCTTAAAAATTTTCCCTCTCCTAAAACATGCTTCTGTCCTACAAATTCTTCTAAATTATGGGGTCTTAAGCGTAAAGGTAAAGGAGTGTCGCAAGGCATCAATCAAAAAAAGCCCTGCTTTGTCCGTGGAGGAACTCGCTCGCACAGTCCACTCCTCACACAGGTGGGCGCCGCATTCCTACTGCCACGGCAGTAGGAAGATTTGGCTCCCTTCTAAATAGTGTTGGCTGTGGCGCTTTAGCCCTCCACGCAACAAGCAGGGCGTTATCTCTTTTTTACAGAGCAAATAAATTATAACATTTAAGAAAGCTAAAATCAAGGTTAGCGCAGAATTATTCTTCCTTTTACCTCCTCGAATACAAGTTTTTCTCTTAACCGATTATGCAGGTTATCTACTTCTTCTGATTGAAGGGTTCTTTCAAAAGAACGATAATGCAATCTTAAAGTAAATCCTTCAAAATCAGGAGGAATTTTCTCTCCCCGATATGTATCAATAATCTCTACTGATTCAAGATATTCCCCAACAGAACTTTTAATTATCCTCATTATATTCTCAAAAGGAAAATCCTTCTTTTTAGCCAAACTAATATCTCTTGATACCTTAGGATAAAAAGAAAAAGGTTTGAAAGATTTATCTTTTCTCATCTCTTTCAGCAGAGATAAATTTAACTGAGCAAAATAAACCTCTTTTTTAATATCAAAAAAATCTCTCAACTCTTTCTTCAAATTTCCCAGAAATCCAACAATTTTTTTATCTTTCTCCACAAAAAGCGCACTTGTAAAATTAGGCAAATCTGCTTTTTTAAATTCAAAATCAACAATATTTAAAAATTTCAATATCTCCTCAATATAAGATTTAAGATAAAGAGGTTTCTCTATAATTCCTATCCCTAAATAAGGCTCCTCTATAACTTTTCCATTTTCCTTTCTGTAAAGATGGGCAATTTCAAAAAATCCATCTATTTTATTTTTCTGATTTAGATTGTATCTTATTACCTCTATTATTCCCAAAAGCAGATTTGTACGCAAAGCATTTTCTTCTTTTCTTAAAGGATTTACTATCTTTATAAAATTTTTCTCTTTCAATTTTTCCAGGTAACTCTCTTTCACAATGCTATAAGTAATTATCTCTTTTAGTCCTAAACGTGTAAGGAATTCTTTAAAAGAAAGCCAAAAATAAAAATCATCTTTTTGTGGTAGAATTGAGGGAAGTCTTTCCGGCACTTTCTCATAACCATAAATCCGTATAACCTCCTCTATAATATCTACCTCTTCTTTTAAATCATCACGAAAAAAAGGAGGCTCTATTTTTAAAACTTCTTTATTTTCTTTACTCACTTTGCAATTAAGCCTTTCTAAAATATTCTTTGCCTCTGAAAAAGAGATATCTACCCCTACATATCTTTTTAAAGAATTAACATTTAACTTTATCTTTTTTGAAGAAGAAGAAACACCTCCAACTTTTTTACTTCCCAAAAAATTACCTCCACATAGTTTTAAAATAAGCTGAACGGAAGCAGCTCTTGTTGCCTCAAGAAGTTGAGGAAACACTTTTCTTTCAAACCGATAACTTGACTCTGTAGAGATCCCCAAAATCTGTCGGGATTTTCTAATTGTAAGAGGTGAGAAAATTGCTGTCTCAATAAGGATATTTTTTGTATTCTCATCTACACAAGAGTTTTCTGCTCCTATTATCCCTGCCAGAGCAATTATTTTTTTCTCATCCGCAATTACCAAATTCTGAGAAGTTAATCTTCTTTCTTTTCCGTCTAATCCTAAAAAAAACTCACCCTCTTTTGCCCGGCGAATAAAAATTTCTCCCTCAATTTTATCTAAATCAAAAATATGTAAGGGGTGCCCCCACTTAAGCATAGAATAATTTCCAATATCTACAACACTGTTTACTGAATTTATCCCACAATTTATAAGTCTTTCCTTAAGCCAATCAGGTGTTTTTACTACCTTAATTCCTTTAATAACTGAGGCAATATAAAGAGGGCAATCTTTTTTATCCTCTACAGAAATTTTTAAATCTATAGTTTTTTTCTTTATTGAGGGAAGCAAAATTTTCAATCTTTTTCCCAAGACCGCCGAGATTTCATTTGCTAATCCAAAGATAGAAAGTAAATCCGCGCGGTTAGATGTGACCTCTATCTCAAATATCCAGTCATTATTCTCTTTTTTTAAACTCTCTACTTCAACTCCAGCTAAAGTAAGTCTTTCAGCAATATAAGAAGCTTCTTTTTGAGGATTAAAAAACTCTTTGATAAAATTAAGAGTGAACTTCATTTTTAAAACTGTTCAAGAAATCTTACATCATTCTCAAAAAATATCCTGATATCAGCTATTCTATATTTAAGCATAGCAATTCTTTCCACACCCATACCAAATGCAAATCCACTAAATTTTTTCGGATTAATACCGCAATTTTTTAAAACCTTGGGGTGAATCATCCCACAACCTAAAATCTCAAGCCACCCTTTTCCTTTACATACAGAACAACCCTTTCCCTGGCAGATAATACAACTTATATCTACCTCTGCTGAAGGTTCGGTAAAAGGAAAATAATGAGGACGAAATCGCAGTTTTACCTGAGGAGAAAAAAAACTTTGTGCAAAATAAAAAAGCACACCTTTAAGATGGGAAAAATTTATCTCTTTATCCACACAGAAACCTTCAATCTGATGGAACATAAAAGAGTGGGATGCATCCGGATTATCTGGACGATAAACTCTTCCTGGAGAAATCACTGCTAAGGGTGGCGAAAATTTCTCCATCACTCTAATCTGTGAAGGGGAAGTATGACTCCTTAAAAGGAATTTACCTCCTTCTTGAGGAGGTAAATCTAAATAAAAAGTATCAAAGACATCACGGGAAGGATGCTCTAAGGGAATATTTAAAGCAGAAAAGTTATGCCACTCATCCTCTATCTCATTACCTTCAATGATCTGAAATCCCAAATTTTTAAAGATTTGACAGATTTCTTCTATCACCTGAGTAAGAATGTGTTTTCTTCCTATATGCAGGCAAGGAGAGATTACTGTAAAATCTATCTCTTCTTCTTTCTTCTCAAACTGCAATTTTTTCTCTTTAATTAATCTTTCAACCTTTTCCTTAAGAAGATTCAATCTCCTGCCTATATAAGCTCTTTTTTCTTTTTCTAATTTGGGAAGCTGGGAAAACAGTTGATTAATTACTGATTTTCTTCCTAAATAACGAATCCTTGCCTCCTCTAACTCCTTTTCTGTCTTAACCTTTTTAATTTCTTCTTCTGCTTTCTTCTCTAAGAGAGAGATTTTTTCTTCCATATTTTATCTTTTATAAAATAAACTCCCAATAATGTCAAACAAATAATTCCCAAAATAAGAGAAATTTTTATTTTATAGGAAGGTATTATCTCTTTTTTAAAAAAACCTTCTTTTTTAATCCTTATCCTTAATGCATGTATATCAGGAATCTTATGTTGAGGACAATTTTTATGAAAAATTCCCTCAATCTCTAAAATATCTCCTTTCTCTTTGTAAGAACCAAAATGCTTTATCATCTTCCAGGAAGAATCTTTAAAGAAAACTCCGATAGTTGTCTTCCCTTTCACATTTATCCATACTCCTTCCTTTCCTTTTAAAGGCTCTCCAATTGCTTCTGCTTCAATCTTTACAACTTTTCCATCAAAAAAGGAAGGATTTTTTAAAATCTCCTCTATCTTTAAACTATAAAGAGGAAAGGTTAAAATTAAAGTAAGAAAAATAAAAGATAACCTCTTCATTTTTTCAGCAAAGATAAAGAATAGCCTAAAGCAATAAATACAGATAAAAATTCCAATCTTCCCAACCACATCTGAAAGATATAAATTATTTTTAAAAAAGAAGGCATTGCCGGATTAGTTATTCCTAAGGAAAGTCCTACATTAGCAGTAGCAGAAACAGATTCAAATAAGGAGTAAATAAGAGGATATCCATAAAAAAGAGCAACAATTGTTCCTAAAAGATAAAAGAAAAAATAGACTCCTGTCACAATAAATGCTTCTCTTATGGGAGGAAATTCCAATACTTTATCTTCTAAATGATGAAAGCTCTCTTTATAAACTGCTTTATAAGGCATAATTATTCTTTTTATCTCCCCAAAAATAGCTTTAATCACCAACCCTAAACGCATAAGCTTTATCCCTCCTGTAGTAGAACAAACCCCTCCTCCTATTGCCATAGCAATAATGAGAAGAAATAAAGAGCTTTGACTAAATTTATTTAACTCAAATGAGGCTAAATTGGTAAATCCACATCCGGTATGAGCACTAATCAGCTGGTAAAAACCTTTACGAAAAGAGAGAAAGGAGTTCTTATCTAAGGAAAAATACAAAAGTGTAGTTAAAAGAAAAAGAGAGGCTAAAAACACTTTTATCTCAAAATTTTTAAATATTTCCCGACTATCTTTCTGCCAAATCCAGAAATGGAGATTGAAATTCATTGCTCCCAAAATCATAAATACAAGAGTAACTATTTCTAAAATAAAACTATGATAGTAAAAGATGCTTGCTGCATGAGGTGTAAATCCTCCTGTATCAAAGGAGGCAAAAAAAAGACAGAAAGCCTCAATTAATGCTTTAGAAACACTTAAACCCTTTTTTAAAAGAATAAAAGTATATATTGATACCCCTATTCCTAAATAAATAAAACTTACCTTCCAAATGAATCTTGCAGTGGCAATAATGTTGGGAAAGATTTTTTCTCCCCTTGCTTCACCAAGATAAAGACTCACACTTCCTTTTCTTGTAGAAGCCAAAAGTGAAATACCGGCAAGCACTATTCCCTGTCCTCCAATAAACATCATTAAATGTCTCCATAAATTACAGCTTAAAGAAAGATGATCCAGATCCTCAACTAAACTTAAACCGGTTGTAGCAAAACCACTCATTGCTTCAAACCATGCATCTAAAAAAGAGCGAAAGTGAGAAGATAAATATAAAGGCAATGCTCCCAGCAGAGAAGCAAAAAGCCAGCTTAAACTTACAATAAAAAAAGAGTGCATCCAGCCAATCTCTTTTTTATAAGGAAAAACAAGTATCATAAAAATACCCAAAGAAAGTGTAGCTAAAAAAGAAATAAGAAAATCATAAAAAGGATTAAATTCCTGAAGAAGAAGAGCACATGAAAGAGGAATGAGAAAAAAGAAAGCTAACCCTACCATAATTTTTCCCAAAATATGAAAAATTGCAAAGAAATCTTCTTTGTCAGGAGAGAAAATCATTTTAGGATTAAGGATAAAAGGAAACCGGCTCCTATAAGAGAAAGGACAAAGATAATCTCGGCAAGAATCCCTAAAATTATCTTCATAATTTTCCTACTAAAGCTTCTATTAAATCTTTCTCTTTATCAATTAAAGTCGCAGCAATCACCTCATCATCAGCCAAAATTAAAGTATTTCCCTTAGGAACAATAATACGTGTGCCTCTCAAAATTGAGACTAATACCGCATCCTGGGGAAGTTTTATATCTCTAACTTTTTTATTTACAATTGGAGAGGAGGAAGGAATATCTACTCTTACAATAGAAAGTCTTCCTTTTTTTATACTTAAAAGACTCATCACATCAAAAAAGGAAGCCTCCTCCTCAACAATACGGGCAATAATTGAGGTAGAATCTACCGGAACATCTACTCCCATATATCTGTATAAAGGAAGATGGCGTGGATCATTTACTTTTGCTACTGTTCTTTTTATCTTAAAAAGTTCCTTTGCTAAATTACAGATAATAATATTATCCTCATCAGAAGAAGTAAGAGTTACCAGCGCATCTGCTTTCTCCAGTTTTGCTTCTTTTAAAATATTAGGGAAAGAAGCATCACCACATATAATGAATGCATTTTTTAACTCTTCAGCAATTCTCTCACAGACTTCTTTTGATTTATCAATAATACAGACCTGGTGTTTGTTCCCCTTAAGTTTTCTTGCCAATAATCTTCCTAATTGTGAGCCTCCAACAATTACGATATACATTTTTTAAACACATCCACCAAAAGATATGTGCGATTAATAATAATCAATCCTTCCTCTGATAAAGCCTTCTTTTTATTAAGCTCATAAACTTGAAGGATAATTTTTTTCAGCTTATATTTTCTCTTAACAAATTTTCCCACAACAAGATTAAGATTATCATTTCCTGTAACTAATATTAAAGCGTCTGCCTCCTCTATTCCTGCTTTCTTAAGCGTCTCTATATCCAATACATCTCCTACAATCTTTTTCCCATTAAAATCCTGAGGAAGTTCTTCTAAAGCCTCTTTAGATTTATCAATTACTACAACATTATTTTCTGAAGATAACTCTTCTGCTAAAGCTCTTCCTGTTTTGCCACATCCAGCAATAATTACATATTTCATTACTTATTTCTTAACTAATTCTATCAGCTTCTCAAAAACTTGAGGTTCCTCAGAAGCTAAGTGAGCCAAAATATTACGGGAAAGATTAACATTTTTCTCTTTCAATCCATGAATGAATTCTTTATAAGTTAAACCTCTCTCTCTAACAGCAGCATTTATCCTTACAATCCATAAACGACGAAATTCCCGTTTTCTTTGACGACGATCCCGATAAGAATATACTAAAGCTCGCCTCAATGTCTCTTTTGCTCTTCTTAATACATTTTTACGTTTACCCCAGAAACCCTTAGTTAATTTAAATATCTTTTTCTTTCTTTTACGTGAAGCTACAGAGTGTTTTACCCGCATCTTACTCCTTTCTTAATTAAGTCCCGTAAGGTAAGGCTCTTTTCACCATCTTTTTATCAGCAGAAGCCACTGAAGTTTTTTTTCTCAAAGCTCTTTTTCTCTTTTTAGACTTCCCACTTAAAAGATGACGTCTTCCTGCTTTAGAACGAATTAGTTTCCCTCCTCCTGTAATCTTTATCCTTTTGACTAAAGCTTTCTTTGTCTTTAATTTAGGCATTTCACCTCCTATTTTGGACCCAGAATCAAAACTAAACTTTTACCTATCATCTGAGGGGATTTTTCTACCCTTGCAATTTTTTCTGTATCCTTTATCAATTTATCTATTAACTTTTTCCCTAAATCCTGATGAATTATTTCTCTTCCTTTAAAAAGTAACCTTATCCTCACTTTATGCCCTTTTTCCAAAAATTCCTGAATATGTTTTAATCTAATCTGATAATCATGTTCTTCAATACGACAAGAGAGTCTTACCTCTTTTAACTGACTATGTTTTTGATGTTTTTTTGCTTCTCTTTCTCTTTTCTCCTGCTCATATTTATATTTGGCAAAATCCATTATTCTGCATACAGGTGGGTTTGCCTGAGGAGCAACTTCTACCAAATCCAATCCATACTCTTCTGCTTTTTTTAATGCTAACTGGCGAGGAAATATCCCTAATTGTTCCCCTTCCGGACTGATTAAACGCACAGTTTTGGCTGTTATCTTCTCATTAATCCGAATATTGCGTCTGATAACTCCTCCTTTCTAACTTAAATTTTTTAACTCTTTAATAAACTCCTCCAGCCTCTTTTTCCCCAAATCTTTATTTTCTTTTCTTAAAGAGATAACGTTTTCCTTTTCTTCTTTTTCCCCTACAACAATTATGTAAGGAACTTTTTCTAACTCTGCCTCACGAATCTTTCTGGATAAAGTTTCATCTCTTAAATCTAACTCCACCCGAAACTCTTCCTTTTCCAAAATTTCCTTTATTTGCAAAGCATAATCTTTAAAGGAACTTTTAACAGTTAATATTTTTAACTGAACAGGTGCCAGCCAAAAAGGGAATCTGCCGGCAAAATGTTCCACCAATGTAGCAATAAATCTTTCCAAGCTCCCCAAAATTACCCTGTGAATCATAATTACTCTTTTTCTTTCTCCATCTTTATCCTGATAGGTAAGATCAAACTTTTCTGGAATACTATAATCAAGTTGAACCGTTGCACATTGCCACTCTCTTCCTATAGCATCTTTAAGTTTTATATCAATCTTGGGACCATAAAAAGCTCCTTCTTTGGGGTTAATCTTATAATGAATCCTCTTTTTCTTCAAAATTTCTTCTAAAATTTTTTCTGCTTTCTCCCATTTTTTTATATCTCCAATAAATTCATCCGGACGTGTACTTAACTCTGCTTTAAATTCCTGAAATCCAAATTTTTTTAATGCATATTCAATAAAATCTAAAATATTTTCTATCTCCTGAGAAAGACTCTCCTCTTGGCAGAAAATATGCGCATCATCTTGAGTAAAACCTCTCACCCTTAAAAGGCCACATAAAACTCCACTTTTCTCATAACGATAAACTGTTCCCAACTCAAAAATTCTTAAAGGAAGTTGTCGCCAGCTTCTTATTTCTTTCTGATAAATAAGAATGTGTCCGGGACAATTCATAGGTTTTAAAATAAATTCTTGATTCTCTTTTTTGATAGGATACATATAATCTTTATAAAATTCTAAATGACCTGACTTCTCCCAGAGTCTTTTATCCATAATATGAGGAGTAACAACTAATTTATAACCTCTTTTTATATGCTCCTTAATTAACCAGTCCTCAATAATTCTTCTTAAAATCGCACCTTTGGGAAGATAAAAAACTAAACCTGCTCCTGCTTTATCAGGGAAAATATCAAAAAGTTCTAATCTTCTTCCTAAAACACGATGGTCTCTTCTTTTTACTTCTTCTAATTTTTTAAGGAAACTATCTAAATCCTCCTGAGTAAAGAAAGCCGTTCCATAAATACGCTTAAGTTGAGGGTTTGTTTCTTTCCCCCGCCAGTAAGCACCTGCTATAGAAAGCAGTTTGAAATACTTCACCTCTCCTGTAGAATTAACATGTGGACCTTTGCATAAATCAACAAAATCAGCATGTTTATAAATACTTACCTTCTCTTCCTCAATCTCCTCAATTAACTCTAATTTATAAATCTCGCCTTTTTCTTTAAAAAATTTTCTTGCTTCCTCTTTACTCCACTCTTCTTTTACAAAACTATAATTTTCCTCCACAATCTCTTTCATTATCTTTTCTATCTGGGGCAAATCTTCCTCTTTTAAAGGCGCATCAAAATCATAATAAAAACCATCTCCTGTAGCCGGACCGATTCCCAATTTTGCCTGCGGATAAATTCTTTTAACCGCGCTGGCTAAAATATGAGCACAGGAATGTCTTAAAGTACTTAATTCCATAAAAACAAATGGGCGCACCCCGATTTGAACGGGGGACCTTTTGCATGTCAAGCAAACGCTCTAACCAGGCTGAGCTATGCGCCCATCTAACTTTTGCTAATTATCTCTTTTACTTTCTGTAAAAATCTTTCAAAATATTCCTTGCTTTCTTCTATAAATCTTTTAATGCTGTCCCATTTTATATCTAAATATTCATGAGCTAAAATATTTCTTAATCTCACCCATTCTCCAAACTTATCAATTCTTACATCTTTAAACTCATCAAAATTTGCTAATTTCAAAAATATCTCTCTATAATAATCGGGGATTTTAATTCTATTGCTTGCCAAAATGATCTCTCCTATATCAATAGCAGAATTTATTAAATTCTCCACCCATCTTTCTACTTCATGTCTTTTATGAATATCTTCATAATCTTTGTAAGAAAACTTTTGAAAATACTCATAAAGAGTTAATTCTTCTTCTAAAAATAAAACAATTTTTTTCAACCTCTCTTTGGCAGAAGCAGAAAGGGAATTTGCTTTCTGATAGATTTCGTAGTACCTATCCACAAATTCTCTGTAGTCAGAAGAGATTTTTAGACTTATAATCAAAATCTTTAAAAATAAATCTTCATCTTTAACTACGAGAGGCTGGCCTTCTCTCAATATAGAAGCTACAATATTTAAAGGGGCTCTATTTAACACTACCAAATCTATATTATCCGTCTTTAAAATATCTGCTAAATCTGCCCAAACTGAAGCTATTTGAGGATAACTTTTTGTCTCCTCTATCTCTAACCTCTTCTCAGGCTTAAAATAAACACCTATATCCCAATCAGAAATTTTACTTTCCTCTCCTTTAACTTTTGAACCGAAAATGAATGCTAATACTATATCTTCTCTTTTTAAAAAATATTCCTTTATCTGACTAACCTTTTTCTTATCCATTCTTAAAATCAATATAGAATGGGCGGGGAGGGACTCGAACCCTCACGGTCCCGAAGGACCATGGGATTTTAAGTCCCAGGCGTCTGCCTATTCCGCCACCCGCCCATAGTCTTATTTTTATTTTCTTGACTTATCAATATTTTCAAAGCCTGTTCTTTTCTTTCTCATCATCGCGGGAACGATTGTTAAAAAGCCTGTTTTTACAAACAGGAATCGTTACCGCCACCCGCCCATCTTACTGAGGCGCGGGCCGGAATTGAACCGACGTAAAGCGGTTTTGCAGACCGCTGCCTCACCACTCGGCCACCGCGCCTATTTCTTAGACTCCTTCTTTTTCTCTGCTACTCTTATTTTCTTTTCCGCTATCTCTTTTAGGGCATTCTCCAAAGGTTTCTCGTCTGTCTTCTCCACCAAAGGTTTTTCACCATCAGCAAGCTGAAGAGCTCTCTTTGCTGCTAATATAGTAAGCTTATATACAGAACCTCCTGCTGCTTCTAATAATTTCTCCAAAGGAATATAATCCTCCATATAGCCTTAACCTTTCTGCTTTTAAAATCGCTTCTAAATCCTCAACACTTTTTTTTATATCCTTATTTATCACTAAATAGTCATAATACTTTAAATATTCCATCTCTTTCTTTGCCAAAAGCAATTTTTCCTTTAAATGTATCTCTTTCCTCTTTCTTAATCGTTGATAAATCTCTTCTAAATCTACAGCAATAAAAATTGTTATTATTTTACCTTCTTTAAAATTTTTTTTCAAATATTTTCCTCCTTTAACATCAATACATAAAATTAAGTCCTTTTTTTCTTTTTTTGCTTCTTTTAAAAAATATTTAGGTGTGCCATAATAATCATTCAAAACTTTTTGAGTCTCTAAGAAAAATCCTTCTTTTTTCTTTTTTAAAAATTCCTCCTTACTTACAAAAAAATAATCTTTGCCCTTCCTTTCTCCTTCTCTTTTTTCTCGCGTAGTGAAGGAAATTGTGCGTAGAAAATTTTCTTTAACGAATTTTTTCCGAAAAAGTTTTTTAAGAAGAGTGGTCTTCCCTGCTCCTGCTGGACCTGAGATTATAAATAATCTCATCAAGTCTATTCTATATTCTGTGCTTGCTGACGAATTCTTTCTGCGTAATTTTTTGCTTCAATGATAAAAGAAACCAATCTCTTTTTCTTCACTTTACTTAAAGAAGCATTTAACTCTCTTAAAATTTCCTGAACAATAAAATCCATTTCTTTACCTATAGGCACTTCTTTTTTTAAAGATAAAAGTTTTTTTAATTTTTCCAAATAAAAAGAAAACAGCGTGATCTCCTCCTCAATGTCTTCTTTGCTTATCTCTTTCTCTTTAACCTCAACTTTTACTTTCTTTATTTTCTCTACTATATTCTCCATCTTTTTTAAATATTTCAAAATTTTTTTCTTTACTGCTCTGCCCTGTTTTTGCCGAAATAATTTGATTCTCTTGATAGCTTCTTTCACACCGGCAATTATCCATTCATCTTTATCCACTTCTTTTTTCAAAGAAACTACTCCGGGAAGGTTTAGAAGTTCAGCTATATCTACCGATTGATGTTTCAATCCCAACTGATTTACCACTTTATTTATTTGATGATAATAACTTTTTAAAATCTTTTCATTAATTGCTGGCTGAAGGGTCTCTCCTGATTTTATAAATACATACATCTCTATCCTTCCCCGAACAAAATTTTTTTCTATCAATTCTCTAATTTTTCTTTCCAAGATAACTTTTTCTGGAGGAAGATGATAGATTGCTATATCTAAGTATTTGGAATTGAATGACTTAGCAATAATTTCCAATCTACTATTTTTTCTCGCCTTCCTTACATAAGCATAAGCCGTCATCGTCCTCATCTCCAAACTCTTTTTTTTACTCCCTCCAAAACAATCTCTTCTGTAGGATAAAGCTCATATACAATCTCATCTGGTTCAAACCACAGCTTAATTTCTTTTTCTGCATCCTCCTCAGATGAGGAAGCATGAATCACATTCTCATATAATCCTGAGGTCAATATTCTTCCATAAGCACCACGGATAGTGGTGGGTTCTGCTTCTTCAGGATTAGTTGCTCCCACAACTTCTCTCACTTTCTTGATAGCATCCTCTCCCCAATAAATTAAGGCTAATACTCTATTTTCTCCATGTAACTGACCGGTAATATATTTCATAAGTTCTGGATAAAATGGCTTATCCTTTAGATGAGCATAATGTTTTTCCGCTAACTCTTTTGATACTTTTACAACTTTGGCAGCAATAATCTTTAAGTGGGTCTTAGAGAGTCTGCTTAAAATATCTCCAGTTAAAGATTTTTTCAATCCATCAGGTTTAATAATTACTAAAGTAGCCTGATTCTTCATAAAATTCTTTTTGTTATTCTTTCTAAATCATCAAGATTATAATATTCAATTATTATTTTCCCCTGATTGTTCTTTCTGTGAAACACTCTTACTTTTGTACCCAGTGCCTGCATCATCTTTTTTTCTATCTCACTTATGAAAGGAGAGGCTTTAGGCTTTTTCTTTTTTCTTCTTACTTTCTCCTCAATCTCTCTTACAGAAAGTCTCTCTTTAATTATCTTATAAAAAAGTTCTTTTTGCTGTGAAACTTCTTTCAATCCTAAAATTGTTCTTGCCTGGGTTTTACTGATTATTCCCTTTTTTAATCCCTCCTGAATTTCGGAGGGTAAATTAAGCAGTCTCAATGCATTTGCTATATAAGTTTTATCTTTATTTATAAGGCGAGCTATCTCCTCATAAGTTAAATCAAATTCCTCATGTAACCTTTTAAAAGAAACTGCCTCCTCAATAGGATTTAAGTCTTTACGTTGTAGATTCTCAACAAGAGCAAACGCTAATGCATCTTTATCAGACAATTCTTTAATTATTGTCGGTAACTCTTTGATTCCCAAAGACTTAGCTGCAAAATACCTTCGATGTCCGGCAATTATCTCATACCTATCTCCCTTTCTTCTTACCAGAATAGGTTGTAGAACTCCTTTTTCTTTTATAGAATTTTTAAGCTCTTCCAACTCTTGTGAATCAATCTCCTGACGGGGCTGGAGAGAAGAGGGAATTATTTTCTCCGTAGATAAATATACAAGCTCTTCTTTTCTCTCTTTTTCAGGAATTAGCGCCTCTAAACCTTTTCCTAAAACTTTCTTACTCATTTTAAAGAAGATAATATCTCTACATTAATTTTTCTTCCCAAAATTTCTTGAGCTAAATTAAGATAAGCTTTTGCTCCCACACATTGAAAATCATAAAAAAGAATTGGCTTTCCAAAACTGGGGGCTTCAGCCAGTTTAACATTGCGAGGAATTATTGTATTAAAAGTTCTCTCTTTAAAAAAATTTTTCACCTCCTCAATCACCTGGAGAGTCAGACGCGTGCGAAAATCAGCCATAGTAAGCAATACCCCCTCTATTTCTAAGGCAGGGTTTAGCCTTTTCCTTACTAATTCCACTGTTTTCAAAAGTTTTGATACTCCTTCTAAAGCATAATACTCACACTGGATAGGAATAATTAAACTTTGAGAGGCAACAAGTACATTCAAAGTAAGAATTCCTAAGGAAGGAGGGGCATCAATTATTACAAAAGAGAATTTTTCCTTTATTCTTTCCAAAAACTTTTTTAATCTTTCCTCTCTATCTTCAAACCCAACCAGCTCTATCTCTGCCCCTGCTAAAGAGAGGGACGAAGGAAGAAGATAAAGATTCTCCCAGGAAGTAGGTAAAATCTTATCACTTACATCTTCTCCTAAAAGCGCTTCATACACAGTAAATTCTATTTTTTCATTATTTAAATCCTTCCCCAATCCACTTGTAGCATTACCCTGAGGATCCATATCAACAACAAGCGTTTTTTCTCCTCCTAAAGCTAAAAAAGCGGCTAAATTAACTGCTGTGGTAGTCTTTCCTGTCCCTCCTTTCTGATTACAAATACCGATTATTTTACCCATTCTTCAAAAAGCTAATAAATACAAACGATTTCGCGAAAGTTTTCACGTGAAAACACCGTATCAAACCGTATCATAACCGTATCATGCTATATCTTTACTTACCTCTCCACTTTCTCCTTGTTAAAATTTTTTTTCTTTAAATATCCTCTTAAAAGTTTTCACGTGAAAACTTCTTCACTGTAATTTTATACAACGGTCTTATCTTTGTCAAGAAAAAGATACACGATTCAGACGCCATTGGTAAATAAAAGTAAATATGTTTTGAACTAACCAATAAAGGACCAAGCCGGAAGGGAAGTGGTAAAAAATAAATCCAATAAAAAGAATAAAAAAAGTTCCTACTTGCTTTTGCTGAGAATCCTGCATGGGAGCCTGAACAACTCTTTGTTGAAGAAGATTTAAAACCACAAGAAGTAAAGGTAAAATATTTAAATATTCTCCAATAAAGGGAAGATTAAACCCCAAAAAGATTGCTCTATCCGGGGAAGATAAATCTTTTATCCATAAAAATCTTGCATTTTTAAGCTCAACTAATCGCAATAATGCCTGATAAAGAGCAATAAAAAAGGGGATTTGAAGAAAAAAGGGAAGACATCCTCCCAAACAGCCTCCTGCAGGATTAACTCCATATTGACGATATAATTCTACAAGTTCCTTATTAAGACGCGTAGGGTTATCTTTATATTTTTTCTTCAATTCCTCTATTTTTGATTGTAGCTTCAACTGTACCTCTTGCATCTTCTTCATTGCTTTAGTACTTTTTGCAGTAAAAGGAAAGAATAAAAGATAAACTGCAGCAGAAAGTAGAATAATACTCACTCCCCAATTATGAGTAAAAGAATTAAAAAAAATTAAAATTTTTATTAAAAGAACAGCGATAGAATGAAAAGCCCCATAATGAATGATTTTTTCCAAATTATATTTTTTTAACTCCTCCTGTAATTGAGGACCAATATAAATATTAATCTCATCTTCAGGAAATTCTGTTTTTAGTATCCAGTCTATCCTTTTTTTATTCTCTTTATGCAGCACTACCTCTCTTGTCTTTTCATCCCAAATAACTAAACAATAATAGCGAGATCTTGTCCCTAAAAAAGAAGTCTTAAAAAAACTTTCTTTTGTCCGTAAAAGAGGTTTCCTTTTTAATCTATCTTTCTCTTGATAAAAAACTTCCTGATACCGTTGACTTAACTTATTGGATTCCAATAAGTTAGAAAACAAAATCTCTCCATGAGCTTTACTTTTAATTTTTAATTTAAGAAGGTAGTCTTTAAAAGAAAATTCTTTAACTAAATCATTATAGATTAAAATAACTGTATCATCTTTCTGTATCAGTTTAAACTCTTTATCTTTATATTGGGGAGAGTAGCCAATATTTGTAAAGGGAAGGAATTCTTTATACGGTTTTATAAAGATTTTTTTTACATAACCTCCTGTAATTGAATAAGTTACGATAAATTTCTCTGTTTCAATTTTTTCTGTTTTCTCTTTCTTCTTAGGAAGATAAACCTCTTTTTTCTTCTCAATCATTTCTTTTTGCGGAGAATTATAAGGAGTAGTATTCTTTAACCAAAGGGAGTAAAGAAAAAGGAATGAAAAAGTAATAATTAAAAACAGAAAAACGCGTTTTTCCATACCTTAAGGATAATCTATCCCTCCTTTGGAGAAAGGATGGCACTTAAGGAGCCTTAAAAAAATTTTTTTAACTGCTTCTTTTAAAGGATATCTTTCTAAAGCCTCTTTTGCATATTGAGAACAAGAGGGAATAAATTTACATTGCACAGGAAAAAGGAATCTTATCGCTTGGTATAATCTTACTGCCTTTAGAAAAAATTTTCTCACACAGGAATAAGATATTTTCTTCCCTTTTTTCTTCTTCTTTTTAAGATTTTTCTTCCTGAACGAGTAGACATCCTTTTAAGAAACCCATGTGTCCTTCTTCCTCTCTTTTTTGTAGGAGTGGTCAGACGCTTTTTCATAATGTAAGGTAAATTTTACATAAAATAAGAGCTTTGTCAAATAAAATAATGGTTGAAAAGGGGAAGGAAAAATGTATAATAATAGGCTATCCCACTTGTAAGAAGACTGTGAATAAACTGTGAAATTTGTGAATAAATAAGATGCAAAGTCTGTGGGAAAAGTGTTTAGAGAGGCTGAAAGAAGAAATAGGAAAGTTATCTTTTGATACCTGGATTTCTCCCCTTAATTTAAAAGAGATAAAAGAAGATAGTATTACTCTTGAGGCTCCAGATATCTTTTTTAAACAGTGGCTGGAAACCCATTACATAGAAAAAATTAAAGAAATTCTTAAGGAAATAGCATTAAAAGAATTTAAAATAAGATTAGAAGTAAATCCTCATCTTTTTAAACGCAAAACTAACCAAATCTTTAAAAAAATTCAGAAAAATTTTCAACAAGAAACAGATTTACATCTTAATCCCCGTTTTACTTTTGAAAATTTTATTGTAGGCAGTTCTAATCGTATGGCTCATGCAGCCAGTTTAGCTGTAGCTACCTCTCCCGGAAAAACCTACAATCCTTTATTTATCTATGGAGGTGTGGGCTTGGGCAAAACTCATCTTATGCAGGCTATAGCTCATCATATCTTAAGTAAAGATGCGCAAAAAAAAGTAAAATATATTTCCTCAGAAAAATTCACCAATGAGCTTATCTTTGCTATTCAGAACCATACAACAGGAAAATTTCGCAACAAATACAGAAATATCGATGTTCTTTTGATTGATGATATTCATTTTCTTTCTGGAAAGGAAGCAGTTCAGGAGGAATTTTTTCACACTTTCAATGAACTCTATGATAATCATAAGCAAATCGTTATTTCTTCTGACAAACCTCCTCGTGAGATTCCTAAAATAGAGGAAAGGTTAATCTCCCGCTTCAGTTGGGGGTTAGTAGTTGATATACAACCTCCTGATTTTGAAACAAGAGTAGCAATTTTAAAAAAGAAAATAGAGAAAGAGCCAATAGAGATTAGTGATGAAGTATTAAATTTTGTTGCTGAAAAAATTACTACTAATATTAGAGAATTAGAAGGAGCTTTGGTAAGAATTATTGCTTATTCTTTAATTGAAAATAAAAAAATTGATTTAGAATTAGCTAAAAATATCTTAAAAGATATGGTAAAGGAAATTTCTAAAAAAATAACTCCTCAAAAGGTTTTAGAAAAAGTATGTGAATTTTTTGAGATTCCTTTAGAAGACTTAAAAAAAGAAAGGAGGAGTAAAAATATAGCCTTTCCTCGACAAATAGCTATGTTTCTTTTAAGAGAACTTACAGATTTATCCTTTCCTGAGATCGCAAGTTTTTTAGGAGCAAAACATCACACTACTGCTTTATATGCTCATAAGAGACTTAAAGAAAAATTAGACAAAGATAAAAAAATTAAGGAGATTATCACACAATTAACACAGATTATTAAAAGTTAATTTTTAAAAAAAATATTTTGTTTTCTTAAACTTTTTAAGATATAATTACTTATTCACAAGAAATTCTACTACTATGAGATTTATTATCTCTCAGAATAAGTTAATAGAAGTTTTAGAGAAAGTAAGTGGTCCTATAAGCAGTAAACAGAATTTTCCTGTGCTTAATTGTGTATTAATAGAAGCTCTTCAAGACAAAATAAAATTTACCACAACCGATTTAGATTCCTCTATAATTACTTATCTTACAACTTCCATAGAAAAAGAAGGAAAAGCAGCTGTTCCTTTTAAAAGACTTATTTCTATTGTAAGAGAGTTACCTAAGCAGGAGATAACTGTAGAAAAGATTAAAGAGAGTTTGTGTATAAGCTGTGAAAAAATAGAGTTTAAAATAAATTGTATGGAAGTAGAAGACTTTCCTCAAATAAATGAGGAGATAAAAGAGAATCTTATAACTTTATCTTCTTCTGACCTGTTAGAAATGATAAAAATGACATCTTTCTGTGTAGGAGGAGAGGAGTTGAATTACGTACTTAGCGGAATTCTTTTTGAGATAGTGGAAGATAGAATAAATTTAGTGGCTACAGATGGAAAAAGGTTATCTTTTATTCAAAGGAAATTGCCTCCTACTCAACCAGAAATATCTACAAAATTAAGTTTTATTCTTCCCCTGAAGGCTATTCATGAGATACAGAAATTAGTAAAAAAGAAAGAGGAAATATTTCTTTTTGTTAAAGATGGAAACGTAGGGATAGACTGTAGAGACACTTTGTTTTTTACAAAAACCATTGAAGGAGAATTTCCTAATTATTCTCAATATATACCTGCTCCTGTAGAAAGCA
>CAZBLX010000006.1:0-21147 GCA_964492865.1 uncultured Planctomycetia bacterium
CAATTTTAACTCTTTCATCATCTCTTCATTTGGAGTAAAATTATCAATATAAAAAAGGAAGCCACAAAAAACAAATTTGAGATACTATAGAAGCTATTTATCCTCACCTGTATATAAGTTTGCTGATAGCTTTATTTAAATATTTTTTTAAAAATTTTTTTCTATCTTTATTTTTTAAATATGATATGATATTCTTATAAGAAAAATACAGAGGGTGGGGAGGATGGAAAGGATAACAATAACAATAAAACCTGTTTTATTAGGAGAAATAAAAAAAATTGCTGAGCGTGAGAAAAAAAGTATTAGCAAAATAATAAATGAATGGCTTGAAGAGGTACTTTTTGAGAAAAAGAAAAAAAGAGCAGGTATGAAAGTTCTGGAAGTAATAGAGAAAAGTAGTTTTAGTGAAGAACAGGCAAAAAAGGCTTTTGAGGAAATAAAGAAAATAAGAAAAGAAACACGCTCTATTTGAGGCATTTAAAGAGGGGGTATGTGAGGCAAGAGAACTTAATTGGGAGGTGCTTGAAGAAGCTGCTTTCCTTAGCCATGGAACTGGGATTAGTGCTGTTGATAGTTTAATTTATATCTGCTGTAAAGACTGTACAGAAATATACACAACAGACAACGATTTTTTGAAAGTTGGGAAAAAGAAACCCAAAGTAATTCTAATAGAGAGACAGTAAATTAATTTTTTCTCGGTTTTTTTCAGAGCAACTTGAATTTTGTCACAATCTTCAGCAAGACTTAAAAATTTATTTGAAACACTTATTAAATTTTTTGAGAAAAAGAGTCATAAAACTTCCCCATGAACTTTTAATGTATTTTTTATTTAAATCTCGTTTTTAAAAATTCCTTAATTACCAATATTATAAATTTCGTATTACCTATCAAATATCTCCTCCACATTCTTCTTGGTTCTTGTACTAATCTATAAACCCACTCCAATCCACATTTTTGCATCCATTTAGGAGCTCTTTTAATTTTTCCTGCAATAACATCAAAGCTTCCACCTACACCCATTATAAAATTGACGTTTTTTAAAATGTGTTTGTATTTATATAAAAATTTTTCTTTTTTAGGACTACTGATACCGACAAATAAAATGTTTGCTCCACTTTCAGCTATTTGTTTAGCTATTAAAGGTTCTTCCTCTTCTGAATAATAGCCATTTCTATAACCAGCAATAATTTCTGGTGAATATTCCCTTGAATATTTCTCAACTACTTTTTTTACAACTTCTTCTCTTGCTCCAAAAAAGAAAATTTTATATTTCCGATTATAAGCCAATTTAATAAGCTCTTGCATAAGATCAATACCAGCTACTCGCTCAGGTAAAGGCTTCCCTAAAAGTCTTGAAGCCCAAACTATAGGCATTCCATCAGCATTAATTATATCAGCATTTACAATACTATTATAAAGTTCTTTATCTTCTTGCATTTTAACAATCTTTGCTGCATTTACCACTGCATGGTGGATATGTTTTCCTTCTTTAATAGCGTTATCTATAATTTGAACAGTCTCTTTCATAGTTAAAGCATCTATAGGACAATTAAAATATACACTTTTTTGATTTTTTTACTTTTAATCTTTCCTGAAATGGTTATGCATTAAATTTAATTCATTATACGATTTTTTCAAAAAATTTGTTTCAATAAGTTCTTTAGTCTCCTTTATATGAGCAGGAGTAGATGCGCCAAATAAAATAGAATCTATCCCATCTAAAGAACATACGTACTCTATAGCCTCTTTAGGAGAAAGTGCTCCCGCAGCTAATACTTGCATAGCTATAGCTCGAAAATTTCTTTCTTTTAAAGTTCTTTCGTATAATTCACGCCCTCCCGACATTCTAAAACCTATTTTATTAATAGAAAAACATATAATGGGATTTTTTATTCCTATTTCCTCTAAAGTATCAAGTAACATCGGCATATTCATAGTGATAAATCCAGCTTCTGCTTTATATTTTTTTTGAATATATTCATAAAAAGCTAAAAATATTTCCTTCATTCCTAAACCTAATAATAAATCTGTAACTACATTTTGTAAAAAAATAATAGGAGTATTTAAATCTTTAAACATTGACATCTCCGCATCTATCAGTAATTGCATTATTGAAATATAATCTTTGGTAGCAATTGCTAACCCACCTTTTACCACACTTCCCAAAATGTGACCTTCCATAAATTTTTTTAAAGCACCAATAATACCTAATTCTGTAACAGCATTTGCATATTTATGAGCATAAGGCATACAAGGATAAAATTCAAAATCCGAGTACTTTGCTGAATGTTTTCTAAAATACTCGCAAATATCTGCTATCCTATCATGAGTAGTGCACATAAATACTCTTATACCAATATCGTATACATACTCTAAAACAGAGATTATTTTATTTATATTTCTAAAACGTAATGCTTGCGCCATAGCTTTTTCTTCTGAAAGATGATTAATACCAAAAAATTGATTATCTCCAAAAAGTATTTTATGCATTATTACCTCCTACTATAAATTATGTTATTTTTATAATTAACTTTAAATGCATCTTTTATCATCATATCAATCACAATATCAGTTTTTAAAGCCTCAGCAAAAGAATTAACATTATTAGAAGTTTCTCCCCTTTCAATACATTTAAAAAAATATTCAATTTGTAATGAATATTCTTCTCCACGCAAATAAAATTGAATTGGTTCTAATAAATCAGTAAGATATTTAATATTCCATCCTTTTTGTAATTTTTCTTCCGGATTGGTATAAGTTAAATAAATTTTGCACTCTTGAGGATCTACCATTATTTTACCTTTTGTTCCCATCAAAGTAAGCTTTACATACATTTTTCTATAAGAAGGATCACTCCAATTTACAGAAATCTGTCCCGTTATTCCTGAATTGTAAAATAATGAGGTATAAACTGCATCATCTACATTTTCAGAATATATTTTCTTTAAAATAGTACCACCAACTTTATCTGGAGGACCAAGGATAAAATCTATAAGATTTATAACATGAGAAGCATAATCATATAAGCATCCCCCTCCTTCAGATCTTATAGTCCTCCATGTACTTCCTTTTTTACGCAACATCACAGGTCCATATGCTTCTCCAAAGACATGATATATTTCCCCTATTACCCCTTTTTTTACTAATCGTTTAGCTTCCTTAAAAGTAGAAACAAATCGGTAATGGTATCCTACTTGATTAACTACATTTTTTTCTTTAGCTAAATGCACTAATTCATAACTATGCTCTAAATTTAAACAAAGAGGTTTTTCTACGAAAACATGAAGATTATTTTCTAAAGCAAATTTTGTCATTTCATAATGAAACTTAGTAGGAGTTGCAATTATAATAGCCTGCAAATCGTTTTCTTTTATCATTTTTTTATAATCTTTATAACATTTCATGGTAGTATATTTCTTCATTGCTGTTAAAACAAAGCTTGAAGTATCACAAACTGCAACAAGATCTACATTTTTTTGAGCATTAACGATTGAACAATGAGAAATTCCCATCTTTCCTAAACCAATAATTCCAGTTCTTATCATAATTTCCTCCTGCAATTTTCTGTTATACTCTTTTATTTTTCACATCCCAATTCTATAATTTTATTTTTAATCAAATTATAAGCCTTTTTTCCTTTTTCCAGAAGGTCTAACTTAGGTGGTTTAAATTTTATTGATTCAATAAAATTTAAAACTTTTTCTAAATTTACATCTTTCATATGTACCATTTGTCCAATGTTTATTAAATATTTATCAACATCTAATAGTCTATCTTGATAAACTGAGATAGTTGGAATTCCCAATATAGCCATTTCTCTTGTCATAGTCCCCCCAGCACCTATAAATAAAAAACAATCAAATATTATCTGCTCTAACGAAAGGGGCTTCTCCTGAATTATAATTCCTTTAAATTTAGGATCTTTATAATGTTTTGCTTGCTCTTTTCCTCGCGGAAGAAGAACCACTTTATAATATTCTTTCAATTTTATCAAAAGGTCATCTAGAAAATAAATTGCTCCTTTATAATATTGAGCTATCCAAGGCTCGGGCCGAACATAAATTTTTTCTCTCTTCTTTAAGTTTATATTTTTATTTTTTAACGATTCATAAAAATGCCATAAATATATACCTTCTTTTAACCCAGGATATTGAATAACCTTTTTAGGTAAAGCTCCTTGTTTATATACCTTCTTTTTATCTAAGTATTCGGGAATCATTATAATAGTTGCAAATAAAAAGGAAGGAACGTTTCCTAAAGCATATTCATTGTCATTCATATAAATAGATTTTATTCCTAACAGCTTAGCTACTAATGGAGAATGGAAGGAACTTTGAGAAACAGCAACATCAGGCTTTTTTACTTTTAAAAATTTATATAACTCATAAACTCTAACTGGGTAGCCATATATTTTAGATAAAAGCTTTTTGCCATAATGTTTACCAACAACTGTATACTTAAATCCATAAAGATCAAGTAAATCTATAGTATTACCTAAAGGTCTACATGTAATAATAATTTCATGATCTTTTTCTAAATCTCTTATCATTTTAGAAAAAAGATTAATATGAGGTGAATTAGAAAGATCAAACCATATTTTCATTTTTTTCTTTCTTATTCTTATTTAAAAAATCTAAAAAAATTGCAAAAGCATATAACATCCATGCTTGGGACCATCTAATGTATGGTATTTTTATAGTAAACATTCTTGTTTTTTGATAATAAAAATACCCCGCTTTTTTATCTTGCATATTATCTATCGCCCATAATAAAATTTTTTTAGCTAAATTAATAGAATCATTATTTAATTCTCTAAGTTTTATACAGGTAACCACACCTTGAGCTGAACAATGTATATCTATAGGGTATAGTGAATTATTGTAATATTTTGGACATCCATTATTTAACCAAAATTTAGTTAAAAAATAATTGTAAGCTTTTTTTAATTCTTCTTTCCACAAAAAATGCCCTGTATAAATCATCCAGTCATATAAAGCTACTAAATTAAATCCTGTATGAAAATTATCTACAAATTGATGATGAGCTCTCTCTCCATAAGGCCAAGAATAATCTTTTCTTAAGAAGTTCAAAGAATATTTTATACTTTTAAAAGATTTTTCAAAAAAAACTCTTTCATTAGTATATTTATAAACTTTACCTAATAAAGCTGCAGCTAACATATTGGCATTATGAACTCTAACATCCTTACCACGAATATATCCGAAACATAAAACATTCTTATCTTCGTAAACAATCAAATTGTTCAAAATAAATTCACAAGCCTTATAAGCAATCTCTAAAAATTTTTTGTCTTTTTTATTTGTAACTATTTCAAAATAATCTAAAAAAGCATTAGCTACAAATACTGTAGACACAATATTAGGTTCACCAGCTGGAACAAAAAAAGCTCTCGATTCCCAATCAAAATCATATCCCCAACTAATACCACCATATTTTCTACAACCTATTTCTTCAAGCTCTTCCAAAAAAGATTTTGCTTTTTCTAAAAAATTTAAGCGAATAAAAGAAGAGACAAACAAAGCCTTACCCTTAGGACTACATCCTTTGGGAACCAAGGCAATTTTTCTGAAGTTTACAGGAGATCTTTTAAAAATTTGTATCCACATAAGTCTTAAAATAGAAGAGTTATAAAAAGGAGTCATTTTAAAAAGTTTTGAATTAAGACCATCATATACATCCCATCCTTTATAATCAACTTTTTCTAAAAAATTCAGCAATAATTTTAGAGAATTATTTATTTTATTACGCTCTGTTTCTGTAAGCATTTAAAAATTTTATAATATAAAAAATTTTTTATAATCCTTTTATAATACTATCTGTATTATACTTCCTTAATTCCACAAAAGTCTAAAACTAATTTATTATTTGGCACTTTTATATTTTTAAACATTTTATGAGCTACAAGAAATACTATTATATCACCTTCCTGAAGAGCAGTATTAACATCGTATAGATCCAATCCTTTTATACTATCTACATTTGGCTCCACTGGTAAAATATCAAAGCCTTCTTTAAAAAGAGTTTTAACTATATAAAGTGCTGGACTTTCCCTTAAGTCATCTATATCCGGTTTATAAGTAAGTCCTAAACAGACTATCTTTGGTTTTCTTCCTTGTTCTTTTTCAAAATTTTTCGCTTTTTCTTTTATTTTATCTATTACCCACTCTGTTTTATAAAGATTGACTTTTCTTGCTGTTTTCATTAATTTTGCTTCATCTGGAAAACTTGTTATCAAAAACCAGGGATCAACCGCTATACAATGCCCCCCAACTCCTACACCAGGTTGCAAAATATTAACTCTTGGGTGTCTGTTTGCCAATTTAATTAGTTCCCACACATTGATTCCTGTTTTATCACAAATTAAAGAAAGTTCATTAGCAAATGCAATATTTACATCCCGATAAGCATTTTCTACAAGTTTACACATCTCTGCAGTTTTTGCATCTGTTTCAAAAAGCTCTCCTTTCACAAAAAGAGCATAAAACTCTTTCGCTTTTTTTGTGGACTCAGGATTTATACCTCCTATAACTCTGTCATTATGTTCAAGTTCATAAAGAATTTTCCCAGGAAGAACCCTTTCTGGGCAGTAAGCCATATATATCTTTCCCTCAAAATCTGGTCTTTCCCGAAGTATTAAATTGAACATTTTCTCAGTTGTCCCTATAGGACTTGTAGATTCAATAATTACAAGGTTTTCCCTTTTAAGATAAGGGATAATCATTTTTATGGCTGATTTTACATAAAAAAGGTTAGGTTTATAATCATCCTTAAATGGTGTAGGAACAGCAATTAAAAATACATCTGCAGATTGTGGCTGAGTAGAAGCTTTCAAGTAACCTTTTTTTACTACATGGCTTACTAATCCTTCTAAATCAGGTTCTATAATATGAATATGTCCTTCGTTAATGGTGTTTACTACTTTTTCATTTATATCTACTCCATAAACTTCAATATTTCTACTTGCGATAAGAGCTGCTGTAGGAAGTCCTATATAACCAAGTCCCATTATTACTACTTTTGGTTTCATTAGCTTAGTCGCTTATAATAATTTCAAAAATTACTGTTCCTCCTCCTGTATACTCACATGGGTCAAGGCATTGAACATAGGCTTTATTGTTTTTTCCGAGACCCAATTCCTGAGGTTTTATTCCTCTACTTAAAGCTACATAATAAGGCATAATAGAGGTAAGAGAATGCATACATATCGGTTTTTCTAATCTCAAAATATATCCATTCTCTATAAAAAACATATCTCCTATCTTAAAAATAGGACAATTGCCTTTTATTTCTTTAACTTTTATAATTAACTTTTTTCTACTCATTTATAACATTTTTTCAATAATTTTTCGTATCCTAATAGAACTTTTTCCATCTCCATAAGGATTAACTGCGTTAGACATTTTATTGTATTCATCAACATTTTCAATAAGTCTGGCAGTTTCATATACTATTTTATTTCTATTTGTTCCTACAAGTTTAGCAGTGCCAGCTTTTATACCTTCTATTCTTTCTGTAACCTCTCTCATTACAAGAACTGGCTTTCCAAGAGATGGTGCTTCCTCTTGGATTCCTCCAGAATCTGTTAACACCAAATAAGATTTGCTCATAAGCCATATTAAATAGGAATACTCCAAAGGTTCTATTAAATGAATTCTCGGATGATTTTTTAAGATTTCAAAGACCGGTTTTCTTACATTAGGATTAAGATGAACCGGGTAAACTATTTCTACATCTTCAAAAGAATCAGCAATTTCTTTTAAAGCAAAACAAATATTTCTAAAAGGTTCTCCAAAACTTTCTCTCCTATGTCCTGTAACTAAAATAATTTTTTTAGAAAAATCTACAAAATGAAAGTAATTATAATAAGATTCTTCCCCCTGTTCTTTTATCATTTCTAATCCAAGGAAAAGAGCATCTATAACCGTATTTCCTACTACCCAGATGTTTTCTCTAATTCCTTCTTTATAAAGATTTTCCTTTGCTTTTTCTGTAGGAGTAAAGTGATAATCTGCAAGATGTCCCACAAGAACTCTATTTATTTCTTCTGGAAAAGGAGAATATTTATTGTGGCTTCTTAAACCTGCTTCTATATGAGCAATTTTTATTTTTTTATAAAACCCAGCAAGTGCTCCTGCAAAAGCTGTAGTAGTATCCCCCTGAACAAAAATTAAATCAGGATAATATTGAGTTAAAACATTTTCTAAATGTTCAATAATATTTGCTGTTAATTTAAAAAGAGACTGATTAGGTTTCATCAGGTTTAAATCAAAATTTGGTATAATTTTAAAAAAGGTAAGAACTTGATCAAGCATCTCTCGATGCTGAGCAGTAGTACATACTTTTACCTCAAATTTTTGAGGATATTTTTGAAACTCCTTAATCAATGAAACAAGTTTAATTGCTTCTGGTCTTGTTCCAAATATAAATAAAATTTTTTTCATTAATACAAATTCTCTTTCGAGAATCGAGCTCTTACATCAAATTGTCAAAAATAAATTTTTCCCCAGTCTAAAAAATTCGTTATATTTTATTTTATTTATTTTATCATAATTTCTCTCTTTTATCTGTAATAATAACACCTTAAAAAAATTTTTTTTCATCATTTACATATTGCCTCTGTGATAATTTTCTTCTAATAATTTTAATGCATCTTTTGTTCTTTTGGAAAGATTTTGTATTGTTCTTAAAAAAAAACTCACTTATCTTTAACTTTCACAGCTATAATAGATTTTGTCATTAACAACGATTTTTCTAATATTATTTGAGCATCTGGAAATAATATTTTCATATCTTTTATAGTTAATAGATTCTAATCAGGAAAGGTTTTTTAGGCCATTTTGTATTATTCAAAAAATCAATTAATTTTATCTGCAGTTTTCTGGGAAGTAAAACGATTATAAAAGGTAACCATGTATGGGACTCTATTAAAAAATATTTATATGGTGTTTGTACAAAATATTTTTTAGAAATTCTCCGAATTTCATTAGCAAAAGATAGTTGATATTTAAAGGCTAATTCATAAAAAAGTTTGCTATCTTTTATACTTTTAACTTTATTTTTAGGACCGGTAACATGTTCAATTACAGAAGAGCAAAAAACAATATCAAAATATTTATCAGGAAAAGGCAAAATAGGATCGTCATCTTTTAGCAATATAGGAACCATCTCCTGAACCTAAATCCAATATTCTATCCTTTTGAGTCGGATTTAGTAGATTTAAAAAAGTTTGGCTCTTCTTTTTCTATGTTTTTTCAAATAAAAACGAAAAAATTTTTTGATTAACATGGTTTTTTGTTTTTTAATTTTTTTACAATATAGTGTTTATAAAATTATTAAAAGTTGTAAACTTAACATTATTCAATTCTTTAACCTTTTCTAAAAAAAGAGCTAAATTTCTATCATTAAAAAAATCTTTTGAATGTCCGATCATAACTAAAGGAATATCGTAATTCTGCCAATCATAAATTTCCATTGCTTTTAAAAGGAAATAAATCATTTCTTCAGAAGACTGTTTGCAAAAATCCCATTTTGCAGGATAAAAATCAAATATTTTTTTAAATATATTCTTAATACTTTGTCTTTTTTGTGTTTTTTTAATGTTTTTATATTTTTTTCTAGTTTTACTATTTCTCCATAAAAACTTTGAAATTAACAATCTATATAAAGCCGTAATTATTCTATAACGGTTTACATATTTATAGATAGGCATTTTTAATGCATGAATTGGAATTTCTATTATTGGATAGTTTTTATCTAAATACCAATATCCTTTCTTTGTATTTTTAGGGTTAGTAGAGACAGCCAAGGAATGAACATGTAAGTTATTTTTAGCCATAGAAGCAAAAACACATCGTGGAGCTTCTGACCAATTTAAATTGGTCAGTCGTAAAACTTTACAACTGTATACGCTATCAATTGGTTTTAGAATATTTTCTAAACATTTCCTTGAAGTTGAAATTATTTTATCAATTTCGTTAGCCGAAAATTCTGATATACAAACATCGGGATCATCCATTATCCATTTTCCATTTTTATAACTGGCTTGAAACCATTGTGGATGAATGTGGAGTTGCACATCATGCCCTTTTTGATAAGCTTTTATAACCTGTTTATACATAGCCTCAGCATATGAATAACCTTTATCTTTTCTTATTTGAGCATCATACTCTTGAAATTTTAAATATTCTCCAACTTCAAACATAATTGTAAGGGGCACATTATATCGTTCCAAAATACTAAGAATTCTATCTGTAGGTTTAACAACGTGACGCAAAACATCCCCTGCACCATTACCAAAAATTTCATAATCAAGAGTAAGTATAATAAAAATCATCTCAAATTTCTTTAAAAAGATTTAAATAAACCTGTTCAATTCTCCGCACAACCTTAGAAGCAACAAAGTATTCCTTTGCATAATTATGATTAAATTGTGATATTTTCATTCTTAGATCCTTATTTAAAATTAACTTTTCTAAATAATTTGCAAAGATTTTGGGATCCTTAGAATCAGTTATAAATCCATGTTTACCATTAATAAAAAAGTCTTTTAATCCTCCAACACGTCTCGTAATAACAGGTAGACCAAAATACATGGCTTCTAAAACGGAAATAGGAAGACCTTCATAATAAGTAGGAAACAAATAAATATCAGAATTTAAAAAAACTTCTATTTTCTTCTCTCCTGAAACATAACCTAAAAATTTAATATGTAGTATCTTTTGTTCTTTTACAAATTTTTTAACATACTCTAATTCTGCACCACTTCCAGCAATAAAAAGTGTTACATTATGAAACTTCTCGGAAATAATCTTAAAAGCTTCTATAGCTTCATATATTCCTTTTGTTTTTTCAATACGGGCAAGAAATAATATTACTAAATTTTTTTTTAATGATTTTTGTTTTATATTATTTGCTATACGGTTTTCTAAAACGGGATTATCATCTACCATATTAGTCTCAACAATAATTTTACTTTTTATACCAAGCCTTAAAAGTGATTTTTTAAAATCCTCAGATAAAACAAAAATAACATCAGCTAAATTATAAATAAGTGCAAAAATCCGGGATAGATACCTACAAGACAACATTTTTTGTTCTAAATTGTGATCCCATCCATGTATGGTTACAACTATTTTTCTTCTTAATAAAGCTGCCCATAAAATAAAATAACTATCCCTAATTAGAGCTATCGGCACAAATGATGGATTTGCATGAATAATATCTACTGAATAGATTAAAATTCGGAACGGGAATAATAAACCAAAAAGAGCAAGAAAAAATTTTGACTTTATCTTTCCTCTAATAGAGGAATCACTATGTTCTTTTAATGTATCTATTGTTTGTTTAGGAATCTCTTTTAGATTAATTATCTTAATAAGATCTTTGTTGAGATGTTTTACTAAATATTTTGTGTAAATAGTTACTCCACCTCTACGAAGAAATCTAAATGACCTAGTAAATAAAATATTAATTTTTTGCATTGTAAAACTTTTTATTCAAACTTTTTTCTTTTGTAAAATCTATAATTTGACGGTTATTACCTTGAACCCAAATTATTCCAATAATATTAAAATTTAATTTGGCCATTACTTTAATAGTAGCTATATTATGTATATTTGAAGCACTATATAAAAAATCAATATTTTTTTTCTTTAAATAATGCAAGGCATAATTCATAAGTGTATAATAAAGACCTTTCCTCCTAAATAAAGGATCTGTGTAAAAGGGACCGATATACACTTCATTTTTTTCTAATTTTATTGCTCCTGCAGGACCTAAATTATCATAAAAATTTTTATGTATCCAGGTATATGCTGCTAAATGTCCATTTTCACTAATAGCTAAACATTTAGAACCTCTTTCAAGCCATTCATTTAACGGTAAAAAATAAAGCTTAGGAGGAACTTGATAAAAATTGTTAAACTCACTAATATCATTTATTACATGAAAGTTATATTGAGAATCATTTAATATATCTAAATTTGTTAAAAATAAATCAATTCTATAAACCAAAGTTATAGAAGAAGAAAAACCAATTTTTTGCAAAAAGATTTTTAAAATTTTTTCTATTGTATTTAATATTCCTTCAGTTTGTATATTAAAAACAGTTTTTTTTAACAATATTTTTATATTCTTCATTTTAACTTTTAAAAATTTTTCTAAATTGCCATAAAAATGGTTTAATATCTTTTAAATCAAATATATCCCAAATAGGAAATTTTAAATAATCTTTAAACATATCTATAATCCATTTTGGATTACGATATTTTCTTAAAAGATAAAAACAGGCTCTTATATCTCTGACTAAATTTATCCAAATTAATTTTTTACTACTATTCTTATCTACCTTTCCTTTTAAAACAATATTAACAAAACGATCCATTAATATCTTAATCCATCCACAGGCTCTGGGATTAACTTCAATTAAATATACCTGTTTATTCTGGGGATTAATTTTACACTCCACTTCAACAAAACCTTCATATTTAACATAAGATAAGATCTTGTGAGCAATCTTTCTTACTTCTATTACATAAGAATTATTTATTTCTTCTACCACACAACTTGCTAAGCCTCCAGGATAAGGAAATTTTCTTTTCTGAGTTATTACAATTCCCACCTTTTCTATTCCATTTTCCCAATATCCACCATAACTTATATCAGTATCGAAATCCCCTTCAATATATTCTTGTAGAAGTAAATTTTTCCTTTCTTGAATAGTAAAATAAGAACATATTGAATGTAATTTTTCAATAGAATTTATAACTGCTGTTTTAAAAGGTGTTTCTTTATCCCTAACATTCCACTTCAAAATTAATGGAAAATTAATTTTTTTAATATCCACTTCATTTAAAAAATAACATTTAGGATACTTAATTCCTAATCGTTGTGCTAAGAGCCCTGTTTTAAATTTATCTACAAAAATATTAGCAGTTTCATAAGAAGGATAAGTTTTATATTTAAAAAAGATTTCTGGATAGTTTTTTAATAAATAGTTTAAGAAAAAATCTCCAGTTATATGAATCACAGTATTTTGAGAAATATATCTTTTTAAGACGTTCTTAAGTTCATCTAATCTTTTTATTACAATAATTTTACCATACTTGGATTTTATCCCAACTTGATGAGGTGTTCCCACAGCTAAAACATTAAATCCCATTCTAGCAAAAGTTCTAAGTAAAGCTAACCCTTGGGGAGCCAAGCCTAAAATAACTATATCAAACTTCATAAGCTAATCTATTATATAAAGTCAGATTAGAATTCTCTTATAAATACTTTTTAAAGCAATTAAAGATTTACCTCTAATACCGATTTAAAATCACTTTACTATGGTGTCTTATATCTTAACATATTCAAAATTATTTTTATTTTTTAATAATAGTAACTTTTCTTTTTAAAAAATCTATCTTAATCATATAAGCATTATCAAAAAATTCGATATAATTTTTGGTCTTTTTTAAAAAAACTAATTTCCCTTCCTCTTTTCCATGAAAAATTTTAAATAATAAAATACTTGAGATATTAGATCTATTATAAATAAAATGTAAAGTAAACCTGCTATTGTTATTTTTCTTATTTCTTTTTCCTATAAAAAAAGTTGGTTCAATAATTACTTTGTCCGGTTTATCACCAATTTCGTAAAGCTTAAAACCTACATTATAATCTTTATACAAAAAACCATAGTTTGTCTTTGTTACATATCCAGGTCCTAAATGCAAAAAGCTCTCTGCATATCCTGGATTTTTCATTTCTATATCATCTTTAATAATTAAATACCCCTTAGGTAAAAAAATCCATGTTCTAAGCCACTTTTTAAGTCTTGCTTCCGGCGGATAAATTTTTGTAAGATCTGCTGTTATATACTTATATTCGTCTTTAAAATCAGTATATTTAATTTGAGCATAACCATTGTATTTTTTAACAGCTCTTTCATTAAACCACATTCTTCCCTCTCCAAGTTGTCCATATCCATTAAAAAGAAACACATTATGATTAACTGTGCTTTTAAGTCGAGAATATCCGTTATCCACAATTAACCATTTACCATAAGCCCATAACAAAAAATTACCTTCATCCGGATGAACATGCCCTGCGCCTTTATAATAGCCCTTAGAAAAAGCAAACTTGCCTAAAGGAGGCCCTGCTTTAAAAAACACCCATATACCATTAGGCGACCAACTTGTTCTATCCACAAAAATCCCTAAATTATCAAAATAAGCATAAGTAGGTAGATCATCAGGAGGAATAGATTTGATTTTTTCATTATACCAAATTAGATCCAGCCATGAATATCTGGCTTTTTTCCCTCGAGCATATTCTATCTTTTCTGCCAACCATTGAATATGCCCATCATCAAATATACTTGCCAAACATCTTAAAATATATCCAGGACCATACCAATCAAAATAAGGAGAATCAGCATAATTTACATTATCTTTAAAATCCGGAAGAGACATATATAATCTATAATAAGCTGTCTTTTGAAAAAAAGGCGAGTTTTTTATTTCATCCAAACCATATACAGGGGTAAAAGCTATAAAATATACTAATAATGAACGAAGAGAACCACTCCAATATCCTACACCCTCATGAGTAGCACCATCAGGGGATAACCAATAAAGAACTTGCTTAAAGTTTTCTTTTGCAACTTCAATCCATGCTTTAGCTTCTTTTACTTCCCCATATAAAGCTAAACCTGCTATACCTAAAGCCATGACATTAGTATAATTGTGATTTTGTAAATAAGCTCTTGCCCACCATTTTTTCCCTTTTACCAAAAGTTTATAAAAAATATTAGCATGTTTTGTAATTTTTTTTCTATACAAAGCTCTTTCTTCTGGAGTAAATTTGTCATAAAGCCAATCATAACAAATAGACATCCCAAAAAGTATATGTGCAGCTCCAAGATCCTCATTGCTTGCCCAATTAGGATAAGAACAAAGTGCTCTCATCCATTTTTTAACACCTCTAAGATAAATTTCATCACCTGTAATAAGATAAGCTATAGCCATATAAGGAAGTTTATTTCCTAAAGCTCGGATTGTGTTGTCATTATATTTATTAACAGATTTAGGCGAGGTTTCTTTAGCATATTTATAAGCTCTTTTTTGAACATAAGCCCAAAATTTAGAATAAGGATAATAACTTATTTTGGATCTTATAAACTCAATTTTTTGCTGATCAATAAAAATTCGAGGATGAGGTTTAGATAAAAGTTGAGTAATATTATTTTGTAAATTTTCTGTTTTTTCAGAAAAACTAAAGGCGACAAAATTAAACAATAAACAAAAGAAAATTATCACAAACCAGAAAATTCTTTTAACTTGAAAAATGTTTAACATAAATTTTTTTCTTTTTTATAAGGTTTTTGATTATCATTTAAGATTATCATTTAAATTAAATGCTATCTTTTCCTAAATTTTTATTTAGTTCAAACTCTTAGTTTTTTAGCATACAAAAACTTTTAAACTTCAAAATCTTGATATTTTTTGATGATATATATGAAATAATAATCTTTTAATTATATTATCTCCACTTAAAGAACTTTTCGTTTTTATCAAATTATATCCATCTAAAAGTTTATACCAACCCATTTTAATTTTACCAATTCTTTCTATTTTCCCATACTCTTTTACTGGATAATCAAGAGACAATAAAACATGCCAAGAAATAGATTCTATTCTTCTACGTAATATGGAATCCATCAGTTTTTTATATTTCTCTTTATTATTTTTTAAAATACCTATTATACCCTTAGCATCTCCAATATTCTCAGTGGGTCTATCTAACCGAAGCATTGCTGAATGATATTCTATATTTAAAAAGTCGCAAATTTCTTTTAATTTATATTCTGGATTATCCAGCAAGTCTTCATATTTTATTTCAAAATAATCGCTACCAATTTTTTCCCCATCAGATCGTGCTTTAGTAATATAATCTACCCATCGTTGAGCAGCTCTTAACATATTCTTTCCCCAAGTTTTATTAATAGAAAGACAATAATCTCTAACATCTCGAATAATATGAATAATTTTCGCTGATGGAAATAATTTTTTTAAAAGAGGTATATGTCTAATATAACCCGGTGATTT
This sequence comes from uncultured Planctomycetia bacterium, assembly GCA_964492865.1. Classification (GTDB taxonomy): domain Bacteria; phylum Omnitrophota; class Gorgyraeia; order Duberdicusellales; family 4484-171; genus CAZBLX01. Next base: position 16,113 of record CAZBLX010000006.1, read on the forward strand.
ATCCCCCCAAATCATGTCATCAGTAGCCTTACAGTCATGTTTAGCTAAAGCCTCAAAAACACCGGCTACATCAAAACTTTTACATCTTTTAAACCATTCTTTAGGTTTAATTAATTCTCCTCTTTCTACCATATATAAAAAATAAGGAAGTTTGACCATTTTTTTATAAAATTTGAGAAAATTTTTATAATTATGTAAATCACGTCCAAATTTATGCCAATTTTTAACCCAATATGGTAGAAATTCAGTTTCTATTGGTAATATAGAAATCTTCGGATGATTATTTAATAAAGAACGTAAAAGTTTAGTTCCACTTCTGGGCATACCAACTATAAATAATGATGATGAGGTGCTATTTTTTATGTTCATTTTAAACTACTTTTTGATCCTCTTAACAACAAAATCATTTATTTACCATCAAAACCTTTATTTTTAAAAACTATATCCGGCCTTATTAGCTACATCTCTCGTGATTTCTTCAATAAGCTTTATATCCTCTTTACTTGTAAAAAAAATAAAATAAAAATTCCAATCCCTCACTCTTTGTCTTTTTATCTTCTTAAGTAAAATTTTTAAAAAGTAAATATTTGGATATCCATCCTAAATCTTTATATATAGAAATAGCCTCGGCTAAAACCGTTGTCCCACTACGTCCCATTCCTATTAAAAAAAATCAGAAAATTCATCTCATTTAAATGTTTGAATTTAAAATTTAATAATTTTATATCTAGCAGCTGTAAATCCCATCATAATAAAAGAAACATAAGGCATTTTCCCATGCATAAAACCATTTGTAAAACTATTACACAAGACTATGAAAATAATTAATAAATTAATAACAATAAAGTTATCATAAACAAACGAACTATACTTTTTAAAAAATAAAATAAAAAGAGAAATGTAAAGTAAATAACCAAAAATACCACCAAATTCAAGCCATTCAACATGAAAATTATGCTGTGTAATTACGGGAAGCCCTTTAGTTCTTCCTCGATAAAGACCTACACCAAAAAGAGGTTTTTTAAAAAAATTATAAATACCTGCTTTATATAATATAGCTCTCCCATATAAGTTACATTTATAAAAATTTACATTTAGAAGTCTTTTTATAGTTCTTTCTTTACTTCTAATCTTTAAACATTGTTTTTCATTTATATTAATTACATCAGGATTATAAGTTATATAAATGGTAAATAAAAAAGAAAACAAAAAGAAAAAAAGTATCAAAAAAAACGCCTTACCGTTTTTGAAAAATTTATAAAAAATGGGGCTAAAAATAAGAGTTAAAGTATATATTCTACTAAAGGTAACTATAAATCCTATAAAACTTATCAATAAACCAATCAAACCTAAAAAATTTTTATACCATTTGCTATACACTAAATATAAAATACCCACACTTAAAAAAGTAGCTGCACTAATAGGTGGTACAGAAAGAACAAAAACTCTTTGGTGAGTTTTTAAATATTCGAATAAAGCAAATAATCCAAAAATAGAAATAGATACAATAAAAAATAAAATAGCTTGTTTATATTCAAAATCATTATTTATTAAGGTTTTGATAACAAAATAAGATACTACAGGAATAAAAATAGCATGAAAAGCTAAAAAACCAGCATCTATAACATTATCTGCTAAAATTGTAGAAATAAAAAAAGAAATACATATTAAAGTAATTATCAAATCAATTAAATCAAAATCATAACGAAAGCCTTTAAAAAAAATACAATATAAAGAATAAAATGAAAGAAGGATAATACCCATAGTATATGGATTAAAAGTAACAACATTTATTTCAAAATTAAAAATCTTCCGCGAAAAGGGCAAAACAAAAAGAATTAAGCAAAATATAAAAAAAGGGTTAAATATAATTAAAAATAAAAAAATAAAAAAATTAATGATTAATAAGATCCACCTAAAATTTTCAGTATTCTCTAACCCAATTAAATGAACTATTAAATAATCAAAAATTAATAATAACGAAAAAATTAATATAGAATACCATATCTTAAAATGCTGACTACTTATTTGGAAACTGAACATTTTTTACATTTAATTACGATAAATATTTAACTACGCATTTTTAAAATCTGAAAATATTTATTTTCAACTATTTCAGATATTTTAGAATAACATCTATATTTTTCTACATATTGACGTCCAAGATAACCCATTTGTTTTGCTTTTTCAGAATTATTTAATAATTGTATAATAGCTTCAGCAAAAGCATTTTCATCATAAGGAACACAAATACCTCCTCCGCTCTGTTCAATAACTAAACGCTGTTCAGGATGATCATTTGCAACAACAGGTTTCCCCATCGCCATATATTCAATTAATTTTGTAGGAGAAGTTGAAAGAAAAATAGGAACAGGATAATATGGTGAAACACAAACATCAGCCTTTCTAACATATTCCCAAGCCTCTTTCATTGGAAGAAAACCGGTAAAAATAATATACTTCAAAATATCTAAACGTTTTGCTTCTTTTTTTAGAAATTCTTCATCTTTAGGATTATCCCCCTTTCCAACAAGGATCAATCGAGCTTCAGGGATTTTTTTTAAAACTTTATATAGAACTCTAATAAGAAAATCTATTTTTCTCGTTCTATTCAAAGTACCTAAATAAACAATCCATTTTTCGTTTGAGGGTTTAATAATTTTTTTATTTTTAGAAAATCGAGCATTATATGGAATATCTTTAAGAGAGACCCCCATAGGAACAGGTGTCATCTTTTCTAAAGGTATACCATATTGTGCAATATCTTTTTTCATTTGTTCACTTTGAACAAATATATGATTAGCATGAGGTAATATAATTTTATAAAGTAGAAATTTATTAATAAGCCCCATAAATAAAGAGATATAGGGATACCGCGCAGTTTTTACTTTAAAAGAATAAATTCTAGCTTCAGGAAAAGGAAAAGAAAGCCAATACACAAAAGGGACTTTATGTATTTTTGAAGCTATTATAGCTAACAAAGCTGCAAAAAATTTATCCTTAACCTGTATTATATCATACCTATTTTGCTTCATCAAAGAAAAAATTTTAAAATCATGCACCGTGGCATATATATATTTACGAAATTTAGAAAATAAAGATACACCATTATCAGTTTTTCCAACATAAACTATACAGTTTTTCCATTTAGTGACATAACTTTTAGAACAATTATCAGCAGATTGAAGAATCCAGTCAATTTTATGTCCTTTCTTTACCATTTCTTCACCAAAAAGGACACTTACATCAACTCTAAAGGGAGGAAACTTATCAGCAGAAATTATTAATAATTTAAGTTTTTTGCTCATTTATAACTTATAACTCAAAAGTTTTTTAGCTTTAATATAAATAGGAATACAAATTTTATTGATTAATTCTTTTTGCTTGTCATTTAATTTTTGGGCTTTATTTAAACTTTTAGTATGTATCTTTTTTGCATATTTCGGTTTATATTTTAAATCAATAAAATTATAGATCATAGGAAGTAACTCTTCTTTATTTTTTACAAGATCATCGTAATCAATAATCATTAGTTTATCATTTTTGAACTTTTCAACTAATTCAAAAATTTGGGAAGTTTTTCCCACATATGCATAACATGCTTTCAAAAATTTACTAATAGAAGATATACCGAAAATTTTATATAACCATTTTTGTTTATACTTTTCATCTAATAAATGAGCTCCGCAAGCTAAAAATAATTCATTTAAAGCAAAAGAAGACCAATTATATACCATGGAATATACTACAGAATAAGGGTTCCTTAACATCCATATTATTTTAATTGGAAAATCGACATAATTAAAATATTCATAATAACATTCGTTAAGATAAGTTGTTTGAAAACAATACCGACCTTGTGGTTCATGTTTAACATAGCCTGACAAAATTAAAGCAGCTGCTAATTCGTCATCTTTACCAAACCAGTAATTAAACATACCTTCACTTTCGGTGATTATACGTGATAACATAGTTGTTCCCGAACGTTGACAACCCGTAACTAAAATAGAATTAGGAAACTTTTTTAATTCTTTAAGCAAAAAACAACCCTTAGATCTTATAATTTTAGCAAATTTTTTCCACGTATCAATTTTATTAAACTTTGAATTTTTGAACATATCTTGGTTTTTTTATAAATTCGTTAATTCTTTAATCATGTTAATTTTTTCCAATTTTTATTTCTGAAAGATTAAATGCAAAACTGATTATGCCTAATCTTTTCCACACAAGTATCCACAGTATCACATTCGAAATCACTATGGATACTGCAGTTGCTATTGCTGCTCCTCTAAGTCCAAAAGAAGGAATTAAAAAAAAATTTAATATTATATTAATACCTCCTGCTAAGGCTGCACTTTGAGCTGTATCTTTTTCATAACCAGTCATATTAAGCAAAAAGCCAACAGAACCCGTTGCTGAATTTACTAATTGACCTATAAGAAGAATTAAAAGTGGTATATAAGCATTAATAAATTCTTTGCCAAATACTAAGTTCAGAAAAGTTCTCCCAAATATAACGAAAAAACTTGTAACTAAAAGATTAAAAGCAAGCACAATCTGAGCACTGCGGGTAACTAAGCGCTGAAGCCTATCCATTTCTCTCTTAGTATAAAATGTAGCAAAACGTGGAGCAACGACCGTATTTACTGCGTGAAGGCCGAAGGAGGCTACCAATGCTATTTGAACTGCTACTCTGTAAATTCCCACCTCTGCAGAAGGTCTAAATATACCGAGCATTACTATATCTGCCCGACTATTTATTATCCACATACCAGCAGTAAAGGCAAGAGGAAGAAAACTACTCAACCATTTTTTTCCATCATAAACAGGGGTAGCTTTATATATACTTAAAGGTATATTTTTCCAGAGTAACCAGGTTCCTATTATAAAAGCTAATACTGCAGAAAATACATTAAGAGCCATTGCTTGTGGGGGAGTAAGTCTTTGGTGAAGAAAAAAACCTGCTATACATAAAAAAACAAAAAATAAAGCAGGACGAATAAAAAATTCAGGAAGTTGACCTATTACTACTTTA